>NZ_WLZY01000005.1:431009-522472 GCF_010122465.1 Phytoactinopolyspora mesophila
CGCGGCGGGGGGGGGGGGTGGGGGGCACGCACCCCCCCCCCCCCACCCCCCCCCCCCCCCCCCCCCCCCCCCCCCCCACCCCACTGACGATCACCGGGAAGCGGGGCGCGTTCGATCTGGGTACAGTAGTGGCATGTCGTTCGTTCGGTTGATGATCCGCGCCCGCCTCGGCTCCGCCCGGGCGCGAGTATCCGTGCGCCGCTGAGCGCCTCCTCCGTCCGAACCGTTCATCCCGGCACGCACCGACGGGGCGTGCCCGCGACCTCCTGTCAGGTGGAGCCACACCATGCCACGAAACGCGCCAGCCAAACCCACCCTTGAAGGCCTCGAGACAGCTTGGTCCCAGCGCTGGGACGAGCAGCGGACCTACCGGTTCGATCGCTCGGCGCCCCGTTCCCGCGTCTACTCGATCAATACACCCCCGCCGACTGCGTCGGGTGATCTTCATGTCGGGCACGTCTTCTCATACACCCATACCGACATCGTCGCCCGCTATCAGCGCATGCGGGGGCGCACCGTGTTCTACCCGATGGGCTGGGACGACAACGGCCTGCCCACCGAGCGGCGGGTGCAGAACTACTACGGTGTCCGCTGCGATCCGGCGCTGCCGTACGATCCGGACCTCACCGTCGCGGAGCCGGCCGCCGCCCCGCGGAAGGTGCGCCCGGATGAACAGAAGCTGATCTCCCGGCGTAACTTCATCGAACTCTGCGAGCGTTTGACCGCGAGAGATGAAGAGGCCTTCGAGCAACTCTGGCGCCAGCTTGGTCTGTCGGTCGACTGGTCTCTGACGTACACGACCATCGGAGAGAACGCCCGTACAGCTGCCCAGCGGGCATTCCTGCGCAATCTCGCCCGTGGCGAGGCATACCAGATGGAAGCACCGACATTGTGGGATGTCACATTCCAGACCGCTGTCGCCCAAGCTGAGCTGGTCGAGCATGAACGTCCCGGCGCGTACCACCGGCTGGCGTTCAGCGGGCCGGATGCGACAACGATCGAAGTGGACACGACGCGTCCGGAACTGCTGCCGGCGTGTGTGGCCGTTGTCGTGCATCCCGACGACGAGCGCTACGCCGCGATGGTCGGTTCAGCTCTGCGAACTCCGCTGTTCGACGTGGCGGTGCCGGTGGTTGCGCACCCACTGGCTGAGCCGGCCAAGGGCACTGGAGCGGCCATGGTCTGTACCTTCGGCGACACGAGCGACGTCGTCTGGTGGCGAGAGATGAACCTGCCGGTCCGGGCCGTGATCGGGCGCGATGGCCGGCTGATGGCCGAAGCTCCAGCCGGTGTGCCGGAGGAGCCGTACCGCGAACTCGCCGGTCTGAGCGCCGCGGCCGCCCGGCGCCGGGTGGTGGAACTTCTTCGGGACGCCGGGCAGCTGCTGGGGGAGCCGCGGCCGATCCAGCATCAGGTGAAGTTCTACGAGAAGGGTGATCGGCCGCTGGAGATCGTGACCAGCCGCCAGTGGTACATCCGCAATGGCGGGCGCGACGCAGGCCTGCGGGACGAACTGCTGGCCCGCGGCCGCGAACTGGCCTGGGTGCCGGATCACATGCGGCATCGGTATGAACACTGGGTCGGCGGCCTGACGGGGGACTGGTTGATCAGCCGTCAGCGCTTCTTCGGTGTGGCGATCCCGGTCTGGTATCCGCTCGACGAGGCCGGGTATCCCCGTTACGACGCTGCGCTGGTCCCCCGGGAAGACGAGCTTCCGGTGGATCCGGCCGCGCAGGCACCGGCGGGGTACGACGAGGCCCAGCGCGGTGTCCCCGGCGGGTTCGTCGGCGAGTCCGATGTGATGGACACCTGGGCGACGTCGTCGCTAGCTCCGCAGATCGTGTGTGGCTGGGAACGTGATCCCGATCTTTTCTCGCGTACTTTTCCGATGGACCTGCATGCTCAGGCGCACGAGATCATCCGGACCTGGTTGTTCTCGTGTGTGCTTCGGGCGCATCTGGAGCATGGGGTGCTGCCGTGGCGGCGCGCCGCCATCTCGGGGTTCGTGGTGGATCCTGATCGCAAGAAGATGGGGAAGTCGACGGGCAACGCGACGACGCCGGTTGGGGTGATCGAGCGGTTCGGCGCGGACGCGGTTCGCTGGCGGGCGGCCGGAGCCCGTCCTGGCCGCGACACGCCGTTCGACGAGGCGCAGATGAAAGTCGGCCGCCGCCTGGCGACCAAGGTGCTGAACGCGGGCAAGTTCGTGCTGCGGCTGGCCGATGACGGCTCGGCCCGAGAACGCGGCCGGGGCAGGGACTTGGTGACCGAGCCACTCGACGCCGGCATGCTGGCCGCACTGCGCGACGTGGTCCGGTCGGCTACGGCGGCCATGGAGGCGTATGACTACACCTCCGCGCTCGAGGTGACCGAGAGGTTCTTCTGGACCTTCTGTGACGACTATCTGGAACTCGTCAAAGACCGGGCTTATGGAACGACGAGCCGGCGGACGAGGGACGAGGGAGCCGGGGAGGGTGACCATGGGGAAGGAACGGCTTACGCGGACGTCGCGACGGCGTCCGCTCGTGCCGCCCTGGAAATGGCATTGTCAGTGCAGCTGAGGTTACTCGCGCCGGTGATCCCGTTCGTGACCGAGGAGGTGTGGTCGTGGTGGCATGACGGCTCGGTTCATCGCGCGACGTGGCCGGACCCGGCCGAGCTGCCCGACTGGGGCGAAGCAGGCTTGTTGGAGACGGCTGGTGCGGCCCTTTCAGGCATCCGGACCCTCAAGAACGCCAAGCAGTTGTCGGTGGGCGCGCCGCTGGAACGCGCGACGGTGTGTGTCCCGGAAGCCGAGTTCGGCCGGCTGCGGGCTATTCATGGTGACCTTGCGGCCGCGGGCCGGATCAAGGAGCTGGATGTGGTCGCCGAACCTGGTCTGGAGGAGATCTCCGTGCTCTAGGCATGGGCGAGTCAGCAAGTTTCTTCAGTGGGGCTCCCGGTCCGTGCGACCTCCGGGTCGGGACGGCGCTACGCTAGTTTCCTACGCCCCAACGTCATTGGGGGGCATGTCTGTGGAAGGAGCTGTGTCCGCCGTGTCGGACAGTTCAAGTCGTACGCCCGCTTGTCTATGCGTATGCACCCCCCGTCATGTTCGGGGTGAACAGCGGTGAGTGCCGTGTTGGGCATCGCCGCGATCTTTCTGCTCACGTTCGGCACCGCCTACTTCGTTGCGCAGGAGTTCGCTTACGTCTCCGCTGACCGGATCGAGTTGTCCCGCCAAGCGGCCGCCGGCGACAAACGGGCCGCGTCAGCGGTCCGGGTGATGCAACGCCTTTCCTTCATGCTGTCGGCGGCTCAGGTCGGTATCACCGTGACAGCGCTGATGGTCGGTTTCATCGCTGAACCCGCGTTCTCTCAGTTGTTGCGCCCGGCCCTGGAGTGGGCAGGGTTGCCGGACGCGGCGATCTCGGGAATCGCGGTGGCCATCGCCTTCGGTCTGGCGACCGTCATTCAGATGGTCCTCGGGGAGTTGTTCCCGAAGAATCTCGCGCTGGCGAAGCCGGAAGCACTGGCCAAGGCGTTGGCCGCCTCGACACATATCTACCTTGCCGTCAGCGGTCCGGTGATCCGGATGTTCGACAACTCAGCGAACCGGTTGTTGCGCGCGGTCGGTATCCAGCCGGTCGAGGAGCTACACCACGGTGCCACGCTCGAGGAACTTGGCCACATCATTGACGAGGCCAAAGCACAGGGTTCCCTGTCAGCGCACCTCTCGGCTCTGCTGGCCCGAGCCGTCAGCTTCACCGAGCACACCGCGGGGGAGGCGATGGTGCCGAGACCGGACGTCGTGAGTGTTCAGGCGAGCGCCCCGGCCTCCGCGGTCATCGACCTGATCCGGGCACACGGGCACACGACGTATCCAGTGCTGGGCGAGACCACGGACGACATTGTCGGCGTGGTCGGTGTCCGCGAGCTGATGCGCCTGCCGGAGCAGATGATGGCCAACTCGACCGCCGGCGATCTCGCCCGGCTGCCGTTCCTGGTTCCGGACAGCCTTGCCCTGTTGCCACTTACCCGCCGGATGGAGGAACGTGGCGACGAGTTCGCGTGTGTGGTGGACGAATACGGCGGGCTGGCCGGCATCATCACGCTCGAGGACATCGCCGAGGAACTCGTGGGAGAGATCGAGGACGAGTCGGACCGGGAAGCTGTCGCCGCGACGCTCATCGGCGGGTGGTGGGAGCTGGACGCCGGCCTGCGTGTCGACGAGGCGGCCGCCTACACCGGGGTCGGGCTACCGGAATCCGAGGACTATGACACCGTGGGCGGCCTGATCGCCGCCGAGCTGGGCCGGCTCGCGCAGCCCGGAGATCACCTCACCATTGACCTTCCGCGCTCAGGCGATGAGGTCGAAAGTGTGCAGATCGAGGTCCTCTCCGTCGAGCGCAGGGTGGCTGAACGGATCCGTCTTCGCGCGGTAGTGGAGGTGCAGCAATGAACGCCAGCACCGCTCTGCTGATCACCGGGCTTCTCTTCGTGGCCAGCGCCTTCTTCGTCGCGTCCGAGTTCGCGTTGGTCGGGGCAGCCCGGCACCGGCTCGAACGAGCCGCGGCACAGCAGAAACGTGGAGCGAAGGCGGCACTGAAAGGGGTACGAGAACTCACACTCATGCTGGCCGGGGCTCAGCTCGGTATCACGATGGTCATGATCGGGCTGGGCATGGTCTCCGAACCTGCGCTACATCACCTCCTGGAACCACCGGTTCTTGCCCTGGGGCTGCCGGAAGCAGCCGCTCGGGTGGCAGCGCTGGTGATCGCGTTGGCGATCGTGACCTTCCTGCACGTAGTGGTCGGCGAGATGGCGCCGAAGTCGTGGGCGATCGCCCATCCGGAACGCTCCGCGATGCTGCTGGCGCCGTCGTTCCGGGCATACACCTGGCTGGTCAGATGGCTGCTGGTGGCACTGAACGCGGTCACCAACACCCTGGTGCGGATGGTGCGGGTCCAACCGCGGGACGAGATCGTCACAGTGCGCAACCGGGAGCAGATCCACCAGCTCGTGTCCGAATCCCGCAGGCTGGGGCTGATCCGGCCGGACGACCACGGTCTGCTCACCCGTACCTTGGGGGCACCTGGGGCCGCTGTCGGCCGGATCATGGTGCCGGTCGAGCGGATCCTGAGTGTCGACGCCTCGGCCGGGCCCCAGGAGGTCCTGGACGCGGCCGCGGGACACCGGCGCACCCGGCTCGTCGTGCAGGACGAAACGGGGGCGATCGTCGGGGCCGTACATGCCCGCGAAGCGCTGGCCGGCCGGGGACTCGACACGCCGTGGACCGCCGGCGAGATGGCCAGACCGATTCCTTCGGTGGACACCGGCGACGACCTGGCGACCGCCGCTGAGACCTTGCGGCGCAACCGCGCCCAGCTCGGCCTGGTCCGCGACAGCTCCCACCGAGTTGTCGGAATGGTCAGTATGGACGACCTCGTGACCAACATCCTGGTGAGTGAGAAGTGAGCCGGAACAGCATCTTCTTCCTGACCGATTACGGCCGCCGCGATGGTTTCGTGGCAGCCTGTCACGGTGTCATGATGTCGATCGCGCCGGACGTGCGGGTTGTTGATCTCACCCATGACGTGCCGCCGCAGGATGTCCGCCATGGAGCCGTAGTGCTGGCGCAGACCCTGCCCTATCTGCCGCCGTGTGTCGTCGTCGGCGTCGTGGATCCAGGTGTGGGATCCGAGCGCCGTGGCATTGCGGTAGTAGCCGGAGACCACGTGCTCGTAGGGCCGGACAACGGGTTGCTGCCCTGGGCGGCGGCAGCGGCCGGCGGTGTCGCGGAGGCCGTGGAACTGGTCTCGCCCAAGTACCGGTTGGCGGGCGAGGCGATGACATTCCACGGGCGCGACATCTTCGCCCCGGCGGCCGCACACGTGGCGGTAGGGGTGCCGGTGAGCAGGCTCGGCCCCGCCGTCGGCGCTGGCGACCTCGTCCGGTTGCCGGAGCCGAAGGTCCGGGCACGGCCCGGAGTGCTCGAGACGGAGGTGCATGTCGTCGACCATTTCGGCAACGTGGCCCTGGCCGCTGGGCCGGATGATCTCGCCGCGAGCGGCGTGGGCGCCGGCCAGCGGGCCAGCATCGTCCGCGGTGGGCCCGCCGGGCCGGACAGCGCCACGGAGGTAGTGGTGGGCCGAGTGTTCGCCGACGTCGCCCCTGGCGAGATGCTCCTGTACGTCGACTCACACCGCCACGTCGCGCTGGCCGTCAACCACGGGAGCGCCGCCGCCCGGCTCGGCGTCGAACCGGGCGACCAGGTGACGATCCGGGTTCTCGCGCCTTAGAAGGCCGCGGCCGATGGGACCTCTCCCCGGCCAGCAGACTCGGTCGGAGAGGGGCGTCGCCATAGACCTCCCTCGCTGATGCCCGCCACACCATGGAGAGGTCCCATCGCCCGCGGCCATCGGCCGCGGACTCCTCACCCCCTAATGTCCGGGTGGAGTGCGGCGTGTATCCGGTCGCGCAGGGTGTTGGCCTCGTCGCTGGTCAGGGTCCGGTCCGTGGGCCGGATGGTGATGCGGACGAGGAAATTCACCTGACCGGGCCGGATCCCGAGCCGATCACGGGCGCTCTGCGGGAGGTCATCGTAGTTGGTGGCGGAAACGACGTTGATGTCCTCGACGAGTTCGGCGTCGTTGCCGAGGTCTTCTCGGATCCGGTCGCCCAGGATTTCCACGTCGGTGTCCGAGTCGACGGCGATGGAGATGTCACGGACGGCAGGTGGCAGGTCGGATACCGGGCGGTAAGGCTCGAGGTCGGTCATTTGTGCTGACACTCGCGGGTCGGCCGAGCGCAGCAACCGGATGTCCGGGATGCCCTTGCGGAGCATGAGCATCCGGTCCAGCCCCATGCCCAGCGCGAGTCCATCCCACTCGGCTGGGTCAAGACCGGCGCCGGCCAGGACGTGCGGCGCGGCCAGACCGCATTCGGCGATCTCGACCGCCTCACCGTGCTGGATGGCGTCGACCTGACGCCCGCCGGTGGTGTACGGGTGTTCGGCCGCCGTCCACCTCCAATGGACTCCGGGCAACATAGTGCTGACCAGAGCGCTGACCATCTCGTGCAGGTCGTCGTGGTCCAGGCGGCGCCCGCAGCGGCGAAGCAGCCAGATGTCCATTTGGTGCGGCGTGCCGGTGTGGATCCGGTCGATAGTGTCGCGGCGGTGGCAGATGCCGGGAAGCACCAGCAGGATCGGAGCGGCCTCCGGCCCGTGCTCCCTGGCCGGCCGGCGCGCGGCCGCCGCCAGGCGGCGCAACGCCGGCGGGATGCCGGCCGAGGTGTGGCTGCGCAGCATGGTGGTTTCGCTGACGTACCGGGTGTATCTGACGTCGCGTGACACGGCATCGGCGGCATAGCCGAGCCGGTCGTAGTTGTCCTCGAGCGTGACGATCGGACGGGACCGTTCGATGTGAAGCTCGGCGTCCCACAACGTGCGCATGGCCGCCGATGCGTCGTCGATGAGGATCTGCAGCGCATGGGCACCTTGACGCGGATCGGTGAGGTCACGCACCGACAAGGCGTCGAGAAGTGCCGCCAAGGGTAGTGGACGCGGCGCCGGAGGAGAGGCGGACGTGCGAGCGGATGGCGACGTGCGGGTACCGAGCGTCGCGCTGCCGACGTCTTCTGGACGGGACGTTCGCGCTTCAGTGGAAGCAGACATGAAAGTACCTTCTTCGCGGGAGGCGGCGGGTGGTCTCGAAACTCCCCCGGCCGGTGCTGTCCGCGAAGGGTGACTGCTTAGGTGCGCAAACCCTCCGGGCGGCGAACGCTCGCCGACCGGGGGCAGATAAACAGGCGCAGACCTGGCATGTGGTCGAGAATAGCCTGGAACTCGCTATTGATCCACCCCGGAAAACCAGGTGCGCATCGCGGTGGGATGGACTTTGATCAGGGGATGACGATTGCGCTGGGCAAGCCAGGGGTCGACGACCTGGACGAGGCGGTGGGCGTGCTGCGTCAGTGGCAGTACGACGGAGCGCCGATGCAACTGCATCCGGGGGATGTGGGCTGGTACTGGCAGTCAGGGGCGGCGGCAACGGCCGCGGCGCTTCGGACATGGAGCCGGAACGGACAGATTCTCGCCGTCGGACTGCTGGACGGTCCCACGCTGTTGCGGCTGACGACCACGCCGGAAGGTCAGCGGGACGAGGAGCTGGCGCGGCAGCTGGTCGCGGACGTGACCGAGCCGGAGCGCGGCGTACTTCCCGAGGGGAAAGTGGCGGTCGAGGCGCCCACGGGTGCGCTGATCCAGGATCTGCTGTCCGAGAGCGGCTGGAAGGTCGACGAGCCGTGGACGCCGCTGAGCCGCGACCTCTCCGAGCCGGTGGAGGATCCGGGCGTGCGGGTCGAGGTGACCGGGCCGGAGAAGGCACACGAGTTCGCCGCCGTACATCGGTCCGCGTTCAACGGGAGGTTCACCGAAGAGCGCTGGCGTGCGATGGCGGCAGGACTGCCGTATGCGGACGCCCGGAGCCTCGTGGCGTATGACGGCCAAGGCGACGCGGTGGCGGCGGTGACAGTGTGGTCGGTTGGTCCGGGGAAGCCCGGGTTGCTCGAGCCGATGGGGGTGCATGCCGATCATCGCCGCCGTGGATATGGCAAGGCCATCAGTGTCGCCGCGGCGGCCGCACTCCAGGAGCTGGGTTCATCCAGCGCGACCGTTTGCGCCTTGAACTCCCAGCCGGGCGTCGTCGGCACCTATGAATCAGCCGGCTTCCGGCCGCTGCCCGAGAGACGGGACCGATACCGCGACGCCTAAGTGTGTGCTACACCCCCTGATGGGGAGCAAATCGAACTTGATCACCGACATCCGGGGATGAACGGGTGGCTTCGGCTTACGAGGTTTCGTCGAGCAGCCCACGCTGGTAGGCGATAGCGACGGCCTCGGTACGGCCGGCGGCGCCGAGCTTGGCCATCACCCGGGACAGGTGGACACTGACTGTCTTCTCGCTGATGTACAGCTCTTCACCGATCCGGCGATTGGTGTGCCCGCGGGCGACGAGTTCCAGCACCGAGGTCTCGCGCGGGGTGAGGATCTTCACGGATGTGACGGGTGCCCCGGGTACGGCGATCCGTGCCCTGCGTGCCAGCGAACGGAGCGCGTCACCCAGGGGTTTGGCGTCGAGGCGGACGGCCACTTTCAAGGCTTCGGCCAGTTCGGTCGCGGCATCGTCCCGCTGCCCGGCCGAGACCAGGACCTCAGCCAGCCGCCATCGGGCGATGGCTTGCTGGTATACGTCGCCGTAGCCGAAGGCCTCCACGACGTCTCGCCATGGAGCGGGGTCGGAGAAGCCGAGGAGACGAGCATGTTCGGCCCGGGCACGCAGCAGCCAGGCATGCCCTTCGGGTCCCATGTTGGCCGCGCGGACGTCGCCGTGGACCGCCGTCTGCTCGGCGCGCTCCAGCAGATGCTCACCGGCGGCCACGGCCTCCTCGATGGTGCCGGGGGCGACAGCTGGACCGAGTGGACGTACGTGGTCGGCATGAGCGGCCAGGGCGAGAGTGGCCAGGCGGATGCCGCCCATGGGCCATTCTTCGCCGGAGCAGACCCGGATCGCCTTGACCGCGGCTTCGGCTACCTGGACGGCGTCGTCGTACTGCGACCTCCAGCTCGCCAGCTCGGCTCCGGCGATCCCGGCCAGCAACGCAATCTGTTCGTTCTCGTTGCGGTACCACTCCGTGCGGAGCTCGTTGAGGCTGCGCTCAGCCTGCTCGAACTGCCCGCGCCCCACCTGGACGAGGGCTGCGGCGGCCATCAAGAGGCCGGTGACGACGTCGGACACGGGTTCGCCGGGAGGCGCGGCGGCGTCGGCAGCGGCGTCCCAGTCGCCGCGAGCGTAATGGGTCATGCTGCGCAGCCACCTGATGTTCAGGCCGTATGCACTCCACGTGAGTCCGACGTCGGCGGCGCGTTGAGCGGCTTCGTCGGCTATCTGAGCAGCCTGCTCCAGTTGCCCTTGGTCGAATCGGCCGAAAATGAGGTTGAATCTGGCCCGGAGTTCGACATCCAGCGCTCCGGCCTCGATAGCGCGTTGTTTGGCACGCTCGAGCAAGGAGGCAGCTTCTTCTGAATTTCCGGCGCGGTTCTCGCAGTACGAGAGCGAGATGAGAGTGTCTGCCTCGACAGAGGCGGCACCGGAAGCGCGGGCGTCGGCGGCGGCCGCTTCGGCCAGCGAACGGCGCTGACTGTTCGACGTGGTCAGCCGGGCCGACAACGCGAGCACCCACGCCCGTTCGCTGCTGGCCGGACTGTCTTTGATCAGCTCCCAGGCCTCGCTGATGACACGCTCGGCTTCGGTCCAGTTGCCGTTGGCCAGCAGCGCCTGGGCCAGCTGGCGGCGGACGTCGGCCGACAGGACGGGGTCCTCGCGAGCGTCGGCCAATGGAACGGCGTTGCGCATGAATGCCAGTGCGCGTTCGGGCAGCCCGGCCGAACTGGCCGCGTGGGCGGCCTTGCGGGTGAGCTCGAGCTCACCGGTGCCGGCGTGACTCTCGGGATCGTCCACGGCGTCCCACAGCTCCAGCGCCCGCTCGGTGTGCTGCAGAGCGAAGCCGATGGCGCCTTTCTTCCACGCTTCCTTCACCGCACGCACGGAGGCGGAGAGTGCCGTGGGGAGATCGTTGGCGTGCCGGCTGTGGTAAGCGATGGCGGCGGCCATGCCGGGGTCGTCCCGGCCCGCCAGGAGTTCGGCATAAGCCGCATGCAGCCTGACCCTCTCGCCGGGCAGGAGGTCGGCATAGATCGCTTCGCGCAGCAGGGCGTGCCGGAAGGTGTAGGCGTCTTTCATCCCCGGCACGAGGATGTTGTGCTGGATCGCTTCACGCAGCGCGGTGTCCAGCTCAGCGGCGCCGAGCTCGACGACGGCGTCCAGTGTCGGGTGGCGGACATGCCATTGGCCGGTGACTGATGCGGCGCGAACCACCCGCTGCGCGACCGGGCTGAGTTTCTCGACTCGGGCCAGCAAGACATCGGCCAGCACCGACGGGATACCGTCCGCACCGAACGAACTGGCTTCGAGGAGCTCTTCGGCGAAGAACGCGTTTCCTTCGGAACGGGCCGCCACGCTGGTGATGAGTTCTTCAGAGATGCTGTCTTTCGCCAGCGTGCGGACGAACTCCTCGGCGTCGGCCGGACGGAACGGTTCGAGATCGAGGCGCTCGACGACAGGCAGCCGGACCAGCTCTGCCAGTAATGGCCGGAAAGGATGGCGGCGATGCAGGTCGTCCGACCGGTAGCTGGCGACGATCAGCAGCCGCTGGTCTCCCAGCCTTGAGAAAAGGAAGGAGAGAAGGTCTCGGGTCGAGGGATCGCTCCAGTGCAGGTCTTCGATCTGCAGGACGACTACGCCGTGCTGTGTGAGGTCGTTCAGGGCGCCGAGCACCGCGTCGAAGAGCTGAAGCTGATCGAAACGCTGGACGTGGGCATGGCCGCTGTCGAGGTCGGGATGAGCCGTGCCGTTGCCGGTGGGTGTCTCCGTGATGGGCCGAGCTGGCTCCCGGGGAACCACGCCGGCCAGAGTGGCCAGCTGAGGCCGCCTAGTGATTATCTCCGGTGAGAGAGCGCGAATCTGCTCGGCGATATCGGTGAAGGGGAGGTAAGGGAAACTCGCCTCATTGATGTCGACACAACGGCCAACGAGAACCTGCGCGCCGGCCGACCGGGCGACGTCGGCCATCTCGGCAAGTAGGCGGCTCTTCCCCACGCCGGCTTCACCTGACACGAGAACGGCCCCGGCCGTACCCGAACGGGCACGCTCCAGGGCCGTCCGCAGCTGTTCTACCTCTTTGCTGCGAGCGACGAGCGGGAAGTTGGATCCGAGCCTAGGCACGGATCCAATCCTCGCACGTGGCGGCGACAAGGTCGCTGGCATTTCGCCGGTAGCCGAGCGTCCGCACCGACGCGCTAGACCTTGACCCGGCGCCCGCTGTGCTTGGCACGGCGAGGACCGCCGTGGGCGGGTTCTGGCGCACGAGCCGGGAGCGGTTGCGTTTCGGTTGTGGTGTCGGTGGTCCGCGGTGCGGGCGCCGCGACCGTTCGAGGCGCGGGCACCTCGTCCTTCGACGTCTTGATCGTCGGGCTTGTATAGCGGCGCTTGCGGCCGAAGCCCCGCATACCCTCTCGGCGGTACGCGACCTCAGCGCTGATGGCTTCGATGCTCAGATACATTGTCTCTCCAGTCCCCGTGACCTTCTCGTCCTGCTACAACACGAGAATCACGGTGAGGCCCGGGTGTAGACATCAGCGGTTCACGTACGTTGCGACGCAGAAGGCCTTACCCGGAGCGGGTAAGGCCCCCGAAATGTCCGTAAGGGCACCTCAGCCAGGGCCTTAGAGGCCGCGTGCACCCGCCGGGCGTAGGCCGGCCGGTGGGAGGAGGCCGGTCAGCGGGTGGGAGACGACCGATCGGATGTCCCGGCTGTGGGACCCGGCGTGGCGGTGGCCGTCTGCAGGCGCCACTGGGTGGCCCGTTCGCGCTCGGTCCACAGGTCGGCATAGCGGCCGCCGGCAGCCAGAAGTTCTTCATGCCGGCCGCGTTCCACCGCCCGTCCTTCGTCGAGGACCACGATCTGATCAGCCGAGCGAATGGTGCTCAGCCGGTGTGCGACGACGACGAGGGTCCGATCACGGACGAGTTCGGCGAAGGCTCGCTGGACAGCCCGTTCGTTGATGGGATCCAGCGCGGCGGTGACCTCGTCGAGGAGCACGATCGGGGCGTCCTTGAGGATGGCCCGGGCGATCGAGATCCGCTGCCGTTCGCCACCGGACAGTGTCGCGCCGCCCTCGCCGACCGGGGTGTCGTAGCCCTGCGGGAGTGCGGTGATGAACTCATGGGCCTGGGCTTGGCGAGCCGCGGCCTCGACGGCTTCGTCGGTGGCGCTGTTCCGGCCGAAGGCGATGTTGTCGCGGATGGTGCCCTGGAACAGATAGACGTCTTGGAAGACGACGGTGACGGCGTCGAAGAGTTGTTCCGCGGTCAGGTCGCGCACGTCGACTCCGCCCAGCCGGACGGCACCGGAGTCGACGTCCCAGAACCGGGAGATGAGCGCCAGCACGGTGCTCTTCCCGGCGCCGGACGGACCGACCAGTGCGGTCATCGTTTTGGGCGCCACCTCGATGGTGAGGTCCCGGATCACCGGCTCGTCGGGCGTATAGCCGAATGTCACGTCGTCGAGCTGGATGGAGGGACGGCTCACGCCCGCGGCCGGTGTCCGAGGCTCCGGCTGTGGCTGCAGGTCGTGGACAGCGCCGATCCGGCGCAATGCGGCGTCGGCGAGGCGGGACTGCTCGGCGCTTCCGGCCACCTCCAGGATAGGGGTGTATACGCGGAGCACCAGGACGAGGAAGATCAGCATGGTCCCGGCATCGAGCCTGCCTCCGGTGTACCAATACCCCAGGGCGGCGATGGTGAGCGGGATACCGAGCTGGACCACACCCATGGTCGCCAGAGCCGCGGGCACCAGCTTGACCGCCATCCGGTCGTTGATCCTGCGGAGGTCGTCGACGGCGTCGCGGAACCAGTTCACGCGGGCGCCGGTGCGGTCGAATGCCCGGATGACGGCGATGCCCCGTACGTATTCGACGATCCGGCTGTTCGCGGTGGCCATCAGGTTGCCACGGGTGAAGGCATGGCGGCCGAAATGACGCGAGATCCACCGAACCAGGGGCACGGCGACGACGACACTCACGGCGACGGCGACCGCCATCGGAGCGTCGATGACGAGCAGCCCGGCGAACACGAACGCGGGCATGGACAGCGCGCTGAAATATTGCGGGAGTCCGTGGTGGGCGTATGTGGAGACCGCCTCCATGTCCGCCGTCAGCGTCGCGGAGACGTCGCCCACCCCACGCTCGTGCACCGTGCCGAGTGGTAGCCGCTGGACGTGGTCGAGCGTCCGGATTCGCGCCGCGCCGACGGCGTAGAACGTCGACGTCCACACGAGGCGGTTCGAGGCGTAGCTGAAGCAGTACTGACCTGCGACGCCGCCGATGACGACCGCCACAGCCACGAGGGCCCGCTGGCCGGTGAGCTCCCCCGTGCGGAGGAGCTCGACGACCCACACCAGCATCACGACGGGAACCGCGGCCGACAACGACATGAGGACCCGCATGAGGAGCGCTGTGGCGAACGCGCGCCGGTACGGCTCGAACAGCCGCCAGATGGTACGTACGGTGCCGGCGTAGAAGCCGGCTGGAGGCGGGGTATCCGCACCGGTCGGATGGGCGGGTGCCGGCATGGTCATGTGAGTTCCTCCGATGGCGTGGCTGTGCCGCTATCCGGGGACGCGGCGTTCGCCCGGACCGCATCACCCAAGGCGATGTCCTCGATCGATTGGAAGGCCGCCCACATCCGGGTGTAGAGGCCTCCCCGGCTGACGAGATCGCCATGCTGGCCGCACTCCACGATCCGGCCTTCGTCGACCACCAGGATCTGATCGGCGCCGGCGATCGTGGACAGCCGATGCGCGATCATGATCACTGTGCGATCGCTGATCAGCGCATTGATGGCCTCTTGAAGGGCGACCTCGTTCTCCGGATCGACGAAAGCCGTGGCCTCGTCCAGAACCACGATGTCAGTGTGTTTCAGCAGAGTCCGGGCGATGGCCAGGCGCTGCCGCTGTCCGCCGGACAACCGTGCTCCTTGCGCGCCGATGCGAGTGCGGTAGCCGTCGGGCAACGCACTGATGAACTCGTGGGCGCGGGCCGAGCGGCAGGCCGTGACGAGTTCGGCTTCGGTGGCGTCCGCCTTGGCGAGCCGGAGGTTGGCCTCGACAGTGTCGTCGAACAGGAACGTGTCTTGGAAGACGAACGACACGTGCTCCATCAGCTGGGAGGACGGGATGTCCCGGAGGTCGGCGCCACCAACCCGGACGGCTCCCTCGTCGACATCGAAGAAACGGCAGATGAGCTGGCCGACCGTGGTCTTGCCGGCCCCGGAGGGCCCGACAAGGGCGGTGATGGTGCGCGGCTCCGCCCGGAAGCTGACGCGGTCGAGGGTGGGCCGCCCGGCGCCGGCATGGCGGAAGGACACGTCCTCGAACTCGACCGATGTATCACTCAACTCAGCCGGCTGGTCGGCCTCGGGAAGTACGTCCGCGTCCTTCAGTTCGTTGACCAGTTCCGCGCCGTAGGTCAGGTGGCTCATGTTCGCGCCGAAGTCGAGCAGTTTCACGACGGGTGCGCCGTAGCCCAGCCCGATGACGAAGAAGAACAGCAACTCCGCGGTGCCGATCGCGTCGTTCGTCCATAACACCAGCCCGACGGGAACGATAGTGACGATGGTGGCCGAGGTCAGCGTGAAGAACGCGGTGTACAAGGGCAGGAATGCCCGGCCCCAGTCAGCCTGGTACTTGGCGGCGGCCTCGATGGCGTCCTTGGTTTCGGTGAACGTGTCGCCGGTCCGGTTGAACATCCGCACGACCGGCAGTCCACGCACCATTTCGACGATGGACCCGTTCATTCGGGCCATCGATGCCGCGTAGCCGCCCATCAAGGCCTGACTGCTGGTCATCGCCCGGCCCATGAGGATGACCGCGACGATCAGGCATGCCACGGCAGCCAGGGCCATCCGCCAGTCGACAAGGAACAGCCACGTGGTGGTGGCGAGCACGACGACGACGGCGGAGACGAGGTCGGGGATGGCATGGCCGAGGAACGACTCAAGGCGTTCCACATCTTCGGAGATGGTCCGCTGGATTTCGCCCGACCGCTTGCCGGTGACCCGTCCCAGAGGTACCCGGCCGAGCCGGTCGCCGGACTGGATGCGAAGCCGGTACAGCGTGCCGAACGCCGCGCGATGGGATACCAGCATGGCCAGGGCCATGAGGACGTACTGGCTGACGACGAAGGCCAGAGCGGCCAACGCAAGACCGTACATACGCGACCCGCTGACGGAGCCGTCGAGGATGTCGCGAATGGCGAGATAGATCACGTAGAAAGGACCGAGCTGGCTCAATGTCCCCAGCGTGGCCAGGACGGCGGATAGCAGGTAGCGCCCGGCGTCGTCGCGGGCGAACGGAAGCAAGAGCGCGATTCGCGAGCGCAGTGTGCTTTCCGGGGGCGGTGGCGCGGAGGCCGTCTCCTCCGGAGCTTGATCGTGGGTCTGTTCGGCTGTACCTGTGCTCATGATTGTGCTCCGAGTGGTGTCGAACTTCTGGCCGAAGGTGCTCTCACCGCGTTGAGCAGTGAAGCGGTCGCGGGGTGCCGCGGTGCGGTGAAGATGTCGGTGACCGTTCCGTACTCTCGGACCCGGCCGTCGTCGATGACGACGACGCGGTCGCCGATCCGACGCACGAGGTCCATCTCATGGGTGATGAACAGCACGGTGAGATCGAGCTCCGCGCGAAGCCGGGCGATGGTCTCCATGACCGAGCCGGCGACGGTCGCGTCCAAGGCCGAGGTGATCTCGTCGCAGATCAGGACGGTGGGCCGGGCAGCCAACGCGCGAGCGATGACGACCCGCTGGCGTTGGCCACCGGACATCTCGTCCGGGCGTCGCCGGCTCAGTGCGGCATCGATGCCCACCCGGTCCAGCAGCTCGGTGGCGATGGCAGCCGCAGCGTGGCGAGTCTCGTTGTGCAGCACCCGGATCGGGCGGATCACCGATGCTAAGGCGGAACGGCGTGGATGCAGCGCTCCGTACGGGTCCTGCGGGATGAGCTGGACCGCCGCTCGCTGTTCTCGAGTACGGTCGCGGGCAAGCGGGGCGGCGTCGTCACCGTTCACCTCGATCCGGCCGCCGCTGGGTGGGTGCAGGCCCGCGACCGTGCGAGCCAATGTGCTCTTGCCGGATCCGCTGGTTCCGACGATGGCCACACACTCGCCGCGCCGGGCGTCGAAGGAGACACCGTGCAAGGTGGCGCGGGCACCGTAGGCGGCGTGGAGGTTGTCGACCCGCAGTGCCGCGCCTGGAGGAGCCGAAAGCGTGGCAGCGTCGCGGCCCTGGCGTGGCGTCGAGGGTGCCACGGGCGGTGAGGGTGCGGGGGCGGTCGGCGGTTCTTCCTGGGCGGCGACATGGCTGCGCGGCTGCGGACCGAGGACGAGCTGCTCGTCGCATCGCTCGGCGAGTACGGGGTCATGGGTGACGACGAGCAACGCGAATCCGAACTCGTTGTGCAGCCGGTCGAGCTCGGCCATGATCGCGTGGCTGGTGACGGGATCGAGCCCCGCCGTCGGCTCGTCGAGTACCACGAGACGCGGCCGGCCGGCCATCGCCCGGGCGAGCGCCACCCGGCGTTGCTGCCCGCCGGACAGCTGACCGGGTAGCCGGCGCTGGAACTCCGGATCGGTGGGCAGCATCGCGGAGCGCAGGCGCTCGGTGATCTCGTCGTCCGATGGATCGTCGAGAAGCTCGGCGATCTGCCGGGCTACCGGCATCGTGGGTGTGAGCGTCGCGGCCGGATCCTGTCCCAGCCAGGCCGTGCTCTGCCGTCGTAACCGGCGCCGTGCTTTCTCAGTATGGCTGAAGACGTCGTGCCCGGTGAGCCGCACCGTTCCGGTCACCAGGCGCAGACCTGGACGCAGGACGCCCAGAGCAGCGAGCGCCAGGGTGGTCTTGCCCGCGCCGGATTGCCCCACCACGGCCAGCCGCACACCAGCTCGCAGACGGCACGAGACGTCGGTCAGTACCGGCGTGCCGTCCGCGGCGGTGATCGTCAGCCCATCGACAGCTAGGATCCCGGTCATCTGAGCGACCCCCGGTAGGTGTCCGCGAGGCGGTCGGCGAGGAGATTCACCGAGACGGCGAGCGCAACGAGGCACACCGCCGGCGCCACCATCGCCCACGGATTGAGTGGAACGCCAACGACATTGTCGGCGACCATGCCTGCCCAGCTGGACTCCAGCACCGCGCCGCCGAGCCCGAGGAAGCCGACCGAAGCGATGAGATAGAGGGCCCCCACCAGCCGGAGGCCGGCATCGGCGAGCACCGGCGCGATGATCGTGGGCAAGACTTCGCGAACCAGGATCGCCGGTCCACGTGTGCCCAGGGCGACAGCATGGTCGATGTAGCCGCGGGCGACGACGGTGGAGGTCGCGGCTCGAGTGAATCGCATGGTCGCCGGCACCCCAAGCACCGCGATCACCGCCACGATGGCCGCGATGCCGGAGCCGCTGACGGCGTTGAACGCCAGCACCGCGATCAACAACGGCGGGACGACGAGCATGAGCTCGCTGATACGCAGACCCATGGCGCTGAGCCTGCCGCCGTACCATCCGGTGAGCATCCCGAAGGCTGTTCCGGCCGCGGTGCCGAACAGTGTCGCGAGAAGCGGCAGGGCCACCAGAGTCACACCGGAGTCGAGTAGTACCGACCACACGTCGCGGCCGAGATGATCGGTACCGAGCGGCAGCCCTCGCTCCGGTGAGAGGAAGGGCCGTCCTCGCGAGGTTGTGGCGTCATCATCGACGACGAATGGCCCGGCGAGCGCGATCGTGACCGCCAACCCTCCCGGGACAGCCAAGGGCAGCCATCCCGGGACATGCCGGCGCCGAGGTAGCGGTCTCATCGCGGTGCTCCAGCCTGGCGGACCGCGCGCGCGATGGATCCGTCCCGTCCGGCCAGTTCCGCGATGAGAAAGCCGGCGACGGCGACTGTAGCCAGCACCATTCCAGCGCTGCCGAGCAGAACGGCATCGCGGCGGGCGGCCGCCTCAGCCGCGAGCGCGCCGAGTCCCGGATACCCGAACGCGGTCTCGACCACGAGTGCGCCACCCACGAGGTAGGGGATCGCGAGGGCGACCGCTTGCCAGATCGGCGCCCGGACCGACGGCAGCAGATGTCGGGCCAGCACGCCGGATTCCCGGATTCCGGCCAGCCGGGCCGCCTCGACGTGGGCCGACGTGGACGCCTCGGCAACCGCGGAGCGGACCAGCCGGAACGTGAACGAACCCGCCACGGCCGCGAGCGTGAGTGTGGGCAGCACCAGCTTCTCGGGCGCCGTCAGTGCCTGCGTGCCGCTGCCAACCAGGGAGACGGGCGGAAACCAGCCCAGGCCGTGCGCGAACACGGCGACGAGAAGTGTCGCGAGGACGAACTCCGGGACTGACAACACGGTGAGGGCGGTCAGGGAGCCGACACGGTCGCGGAGCGCACCAGGACGGCTGCCGGCGACGATCGCGGCCGGCACGGCGACACCGACCACGAGCACCAATGCCATCGTTGCCAGCACAGCGCTGCGGCCCGCGTACTCGGCCACGACCGGCCCGACTGATCTGCCGGTGACCGCGCTGACCCCCGGATCGCCGGTGATCAGACCACCCACCCAGTCCAGGTAGCGCTCATACAGCGGCCGGTCGAGCCCGAGTTCGGCTCGTAACCGGGCTACCCGTTCCGGTTCGGCGTTCATCCCCAGCGCTTGGCTGGCGGGATCGCCGGGTAGTACCTCCACCGCGGCGAACAGGCCGATGCTGACGACGCCGAGCAGGATCAGAGCCGCCGGTGCTCGACGAGCCGCTTCGGCCGCCCATTCGCCTCCGGCCCGGAACCGCAGCCGGCTCACGTCATCCTGAGCTGGCCGAGCCGGGGCAGTGACTGGACGTAGGTGATGCCCTCGACGCCTGGCACGGTCGCGTCCAGTTGCTCGGCGAAGCCCCACAAGAGGTTGCCACCCCGGTCCCAAAGCTCCCGCTGGATCTCGTCCAGGTGCACTTGGCGGGTTTCTTCGTCGAGACTTGAATGCAGTTCGTCGAGCAGTGCGTCGTACTCGGGGCCGCCCATGCCGGTCACGTTGAACGAGCCGGCGCTGCCGGTGAAAATCGACGTGAACGTCGCGGCGGGACGGTTGATCCAGAGAACCGATTGGAAGGGCGTGGACATGAGGGTCTCGTAGTCGGCGAAGAACGTGTCCGCGTCGGCGGTCTCGAGGGTGATGGTCAACCCCGCTTCAGCGGCCTGCTCGGCGAACAGCGTGGCCGCGTCCGTCATGCCAGGTGCGAGTTCGGCCACGCGGAGCGTCACCTCCGAGACGCCGGCCGTCTCGAGCAGTGATCGAGCCTCGTCCAAGTCGCGCTCGCGCTGGGGAATGTCGGTGTTGAAACCGACGAGACCTTGTCCCATGAGGTCGTTGCCGACGACGCCCTGACCGAACAAGACCGTCTCGACCAGCGCTTCACGGTCGACCAGGAGCTTCATGGCCAGCCGGACACCGGGGTCGTCGAACGGGGCCTGATTGACGTTCATCTCGAGGGCGAAGGTCTGGGAGTTGGCCGGTCCGCCCCGGACGACCGCCAGCGAGTCGTCTCTCTCGATCACGGCGGCACCGGCCGGGCTGATGGAGTGGGCATAGTCGATCTCGCCGCCGCGCAACGCGTTCAGGCGGGTCTCGGCGTCGTTGATCGCGATGAGCTCGACCTCGTCGAGGAAAGCCGGCTCGCCCCAGTAATCGGGATTCCGCTCCAGGACATACGAGCCGCCGGAGGACGACGCGAGGCGCAGGGGGCCGCTGCCGATGCCCTCCTCCCACTGCTCGCCGGCCGTGTCGGCGGGGAAGATCATCGAGAACGTGGCCAGGCTGGTGGTCACGAAGTCCGCGCGGGGCCGGTGCAGTGCTATCCGCAGCGTGTGCTCATCGATGACATCGAGGTTCGCAACGTCGAGGTCAGAGTAGAACTGGCTGAAGTTCGGGCTCTGGTCCGGATCGGCGAGTGTGGCCAGACTGTAGCGGACGTCGTGCGCGGTACACGGCCGCCCGTCGTGGAAGGTCGCGTCGCTGCGGATGCCGACGGTGAACTCGGTGGCGTCGGCATTGGCCTCGAACGATTCGGCGAGCTGCAGCTCGATCTGATCGCCACGAAGTACCGCCAGCGAGTCGTATAGCGAGAACATCGCGATGTAGTCGACCATCCCCGTAGCGGTCAGCACATTGAGTGTGGGCGTGGCGGCGCCGGCCGCGCCCAGGCGAAGCCGGCCGCCGCTGGCGCCGCCGCTGCCCGGTGACTGGGCCGGCGTTTCGCTGGTGGCTGGGGTGTCGTCGGAGCCACATGCGGCCAGCGGGCCGGCCGTGGCCAGAGCAGCGAACCCGAGTGTGCCGCGGATCAAGGTGCGGCGGCTGGGTCTCGGGGCAGTATTCTCGGGCAGCATAATTAGAACGATTATCATGTTTGCCAGAGATGCGCCAGGGCGCGGATGCCAGAAGGTGGACTGCGCGCAGATGCGCGAACCCGGATCCTCTACGGTTGGTCATGCTCACACCGAAGTGATAGGAGTCCAACCGTGACCAGCGTGCCCAGCGTTTCGTACTCGATCACGGTCCGGCTCGAGGTGCCGGCCGGTGGTACTGCCGTCAGTTCGCTGACGGCAACGGTCGAGAGCGCCGGCGGCCTGGTCACCGCGTTGGATGTGACCGGATCCGGGCATGAGCGAATCCAGGTCGACGTCACGTGCGCGGCTACGTCGTCAGCCCATGCCGAAGAACTCGTAGAGGCGCTCCGCCTGGTGCCGGGCGTCGTCATCGGCAAGGTCAGCGACCGGACCTTCCTCGTTCACCTCGGGGGCAAGATCGAGGTCAAGTCGAAGGTTCCGATCCGCAACCGGGACGATCTTTCGCTGGTTTACACGCCGGGTGTCGCGCGGGTGTGTCAGGCCATCGCGAAGAACCCGGAGGACGCGCGCCGCCTGACCATCAAGCGGAACACAGTGGCCGTCGTCACCGACGGCTCGGCGGTGCTCGGTCTCGGCAACATCGGCGCGACCGCGGCGCTGCCGGTCATGGAGGGCAAGGCGGCCCTGTTCAAACGGTTCGCCGATATCGACGCCTTTCCCATCTGCCTGGACACGCAGGACACCGACGAGATCATCCGCACGGTCCAGAACATCGCGCCGGTCTTCGCCGGCATCAACCTCGAGGACATCTCCGCTCCGCGGTGCTTCGAGATCGAGGCCCGGCTGCGCCAGATCCTGGACATTCCGGTCTTCCACGACGACCAGCACGGCACCGCGATCGTGGTCCTGGCCGCGTTGATCAACGCCTTGAAGGTGGTCGGCAAGAGTCTCGGCTCGATCCGTGTGGCGATGTCGGGCGCGGGTGCTGCTGGGCATGCGATCGCTCAGCTGCTGTATGCCGCGGGTGTGCGAGACCTCGTCGCAACGGACATCCACGGCGTCATTCATCCAAGCCGGGCAGACCTCACCGGGGTGCCCACGTGGTACCTCGAGCACAGCAATCCACGAGGTGTCGTCGGAACGCTCGGCGATGCCGTCGCGGGCGCCGACGTCTTCATCGGCGTGTCCGCGCCCAATATCCTGACCGCGGCCGACGTCGAGACGATGGCCAGCGATGCGATCGTGTTCGCGCTGGCCAATCCGGAGCCGGAGATCCAGCCGCAGGAGGCGAGCCGGTTCGCTGCCGTCGTGGCCACCGGGCGTAGTGACTACCCGAACCAGATCAACAACGTGCTGGCCTTCCCGGGGGTTTTCCGTGGGCTGCTCGACGCGCACAGTAGGAGCGTCACCACGGAGATGCTCACTGCCGCGGCGCGCGCGCTGGCGGAAACGGTGTCCGACGAGGAGCTCAACGCTGCCTATATCGTTCCCAGTGTGTTCCACCCGGGTATTGCGGACACAGTCGCGACGGCTGTGCGGGGAAGCGTCGAGAACATCCGGAAGACTGCTGCGGAGACCGGTGAGTTCCCTGCTGTTCGGGTCTAGGGCGTGAGGTCTGATGGCAGGCGCGAAGCTGACCGGCCGGCTGCTGGTCGCGACTCCGCAGTTGCGTGACTCCACGTTCGACACCGCCGTCATCTTGATGTTGTCCCACGACGACGACGGTTCGCTCGGGGTCATGGTCAACCGGCCCACGGGCACCCCCGTCGGCGACCTGCTCCCTACCTGGAGTCATATCGCCTCCGAGCCGGGGGTCATTTTCGAAGGCGGCCCGGTCGATACCGACAGTGCGCTCGGCCTGGTACGCGTCGGCGGCCCCGCCGAGCCTCTGGGCGTGCGCCGGATCAGCGGGCAGGTCGGCGTCGTCGATCTCGACACACCCACGGAGGTTGTCGGGCCGGCGGTGCGTGGCATGCGAGTGTTCGCCGGGTATTCGGGCTGGGCGGCCGGCCAACTGCAGGACGAGATCGACGAGGGGTCCTGGTACGTCGTTGATGCCGAAGCCACGGATCCGTTCCGGATCGATGCTCACGGCCTGTGGCGTACGGTTCTTCGGCGGCAGCCGGGTGAGCTGGCATTAATGGCGTCGTTTCCGGCGGACCCGACGCTGAACTAGGGGCCGCGACTTAGGGGCCCCGGGAAATGGAGTCTCTCCTCGCCCAGCAGACTCGCTCGTGCCTCGCTCGCTGATGCCCGCCACGCCATGGAGAGACCCCATTTCCCGGGCCCCTGAACGGCGCCGGGGTCAGCGTGGGGGCGCGCCGGTGGGTTGTGCACAAATGGACGAGATGACATCTCGTCACGCCGGGTGTAGCGTCACATTAGTCAACTGTAGTCACAGTAGTTGACATGCTTCACACAGATGGGTGTCGCCATGTCTCAGAAACCGACGCGCCGCGCCGTCCTCGCCGCGGGCGCAGCGGCCATCAGCACGCCGGTTTTCGCTACGTTCGCCGCGGGCAGCCCACGGGCACCCATGTCGCTGCCGCAGGGTCTGGACACCGCGTTCGACCGCGCTGCCCGGGATCATGACGTGCCACGTGACCTGCTGGTCGCGTTGGCCCAATCACTCTCGGCAGCTCAGGACGGTGCCAGCGCCTACGGCGGGCACGGGGTGATGCAGCTCGTCGACGGCACCGGTGCGGACACGCTGGGGATGGCGGCCGAGCTCACCGGGCAGCCCGAGGCGCGGCTGCGCGAGAACACGGCGGCCAACGTCTACGGCGCGGCCGCCCTGCTGCGCTCGCTCGCCGACGACGCCGGCCTGGACGAGGCCGGCCGTGCCCGGGTCGAGGCGTGGTACGAGCCGGTGGTCGAATACACCGGCATTCCGGACCTCGCCGTCGCCCGGATGCAGGCCGACGCCGTTTACGCCGCGCTGGCCGGGGGTGTGACCAACGGTGGCGCCGAGGCCCGGCTCACCACTGCCCAGGCACACGCCACGCCGCCGGAGGTGAGCGCAGCCGCGCCACCTGTCCAGCCAATGAACGCGGAGTACCCCCAGGCCCGCTGGGTGGCGGCGCATTCGAGCAACTACCGGGTCGCGAACCGGCCGAACGATCACGCCATCGACCGGGTGGTGATCCATACCGCACAGGGCACCTACGCCGGCACTATCTCCTGGTTCCAGAACTCCAGCTCGAACGTCTCGGCGCACTACGTGGTGCGTTCCTCGGACGGGCAGGTCACCCAGATGGTCCGGCACAAGGACGTCGGCTGGCACGTCGGCAGCTCGAACAACCGCTCCATCGGCATCGAACACGAAGGCTGGGTAGACAACTCCTCCTGGTACACCGAGCAGATGTACCGATCGTCGGCGGCGCTGACCCGGTACATCTGCAACCGGCACGGCCTCCCGCTGAACCGGGCCCACATCGTCGGTCACAACGAGATCCCAGACGCCACCCACACCGACCCGGGCCGGCACTGGGACTGGGACCGGTATATGAGCTACGTGCGGGACGATTCCGAGCGTTGGAGGATCGTCGTCGACAACGACCAATCCGGATTCAAGGCCAGCGGCAACTGGGCTCGGGCCACCGCATCGGGCTATGGCGGTACCCACCATCACGCCAAACCGGTGCAGCAGAGCGACGTCGCATGGTTCCACGCCCGGATCCCGTCCACGGGTAGTTACCGGGTCGATGTCTGGTACCCGCAGGGCCCCACCAACAATTCCCGGACGCCCTACCTGGTGTCCACGACCACCGGACTGCAGACGGTTCACATGGATCAGCGCTCCGGCGGCGGCCGCTGGAACACGCTCGGCACCTTCCGCCTCGAAGCCGGGAACCGCCCCACGGTGGGCGTGAGCCGTTGGACCGGAACCGAAGGCTGGATCGAGGCGGACGCTGTGCGCATCACTCAGGCCTGACTTCCGGGCGCCTGCAGTCCACTACGGAGCGATCCGGACGTCGGCGTGCGGACCGTCCAGAACGGGACGGTCGTCGTCCCAGGTCAGCTCGGTGAGCCACATGGTGCGCCCGGGGACGGCCGACCCCACCGAATCCGGTGGCCAGGCGTGATGAACCATCCAGGTACGGCCGTCGTGCTCAATCAGCATGCAGTGCCCCGGTCCTGCCGCGTCGTCGGTGGTGGCGAGGATTGGCTCGGAGCCGGGCTTGGTGCACGGTCCTAGTGGACCGTCGCACACCGCATAGCCCACGGCGTAGGAGGACGATCCGTAGTCGTTCGCCGAATAGAACAGGTAGTAACGGCCCTCGCGCAGCCACATGAACGGCGCCTCGACCAGATGGCCTTCCCACGGCTGGTCCTGCTTGATCAGCCGCACCGGGTCGCCGGTCAGCTCCAGACCGTCGTCGGCCAGCGGCTGCGCGTAGATCCAGGTGTCTACCCCGACCGCGTTGCCGTCGTTCTTCCACAACAGGTACCGGCGGCCGTCGGCGTCGGTGAACGGACTGGCGTCGATGGAGCCGCCGAGATCGTCCTGGCAGATCATCGGCCGGTCTGATTCGTCGACGAACGGTCCTTCCGGTGACGACGCCACAGCCCGTCCGACGCACTGCCGCTGCGTCTTCGTATCCAGCGCCGTGTAATAGACGACAAAACGGTCCGGCGCATGCACAGCGACCTCGGGCGCCCAGGTCCGCCCCGCTGTCACCCAGGGAGCCAGCTCCGGCATGGCGTCGCCCGCGGCCACCCAGTCGACGAGATCGTCCGAGCGCAGCACCGGAAGGTGGCCGAGCGATGAGTTGGTGGCGTAGGCGAACCAGGCATCTTCTGCCCGGATGACGGCCGGATCCGGAAAGTCGCGATCGTAGACCGGATTGGTGAATCCCATGGTGCTGTTCTCCGTCGGTGTGGTGGGTGAAGCACTGGCGTGGTGGTCAGCGGCCGCGCCGGGGGAGGAGCCGGCGCGGCCGTCGTCCGAGTGGCCCGCACACCCGGTCACCACCAGGGCCGAGGCAGTCAACAGGGCCGTAACGCACGCTCTCATCTGATCTCGTGAATATGGAAGTACTCGAAGGCGGCGACAGTAGCGGGCTCGGCGCCGCCCCCGGCGTAGAGGCCGACGCGTGGGTCGGTGCCGGCTGGCAGCGTCAGGGTGGCGCCCCAGCGCCAGGTCTCACCGTCGCGGGAGCTGGTGGAACGGTAGAGCAGGTCGCCGGTGTCCGGATCGACGGTGTGAGCGATCCGCAGCCACATGGTCTCCGCGGCCGGCCCGCCCAGGTGCGCGCCCCAGTCGAGGCGGTCGCCGTCGGCCAGTTCCTTGCCGAATTCCACCTGACGCGAGCTCCAGATCGCGACGTTGCCCAAGCGTACGAAATGGTCGTCGTCGATGTGGACGATCATGCCCGCCTGCTGGTAGTTGCGGATCGTGTCGACGCCGAGATCGAGATGCAGCCTGGTCTCCGCGATCCATGCCCCCTCCGGCGGCGTGCGCAGCAGAAGGGGCCCGTCGTTCGATTCACCGACGATGTCTACCGAGTCCAGCGGCCAGTGTAGGGCGCCGTCCGCGGTGCCGACCGAGTCGTCGGGTCGCACCCACTCCCATCCGGTGTCGAGGTCGGCGCCGAACTCCTCGGCGAACACGATGTCCGTGGCGATGGGCTCGGCGACCGGCTCGGTGACCGGGGTGTGCGCCGGCACCACCGTCAGATTGGTGACCTGGACCTCTCCGCCGGCGGCGGTGAGGCGCACCGGGCGTGGAATCTGCTGGGCGCTCGGTGGTAGATCGACGCTGACCTCGGCATCGACGTCGCCCAGGCGGCTTTCGCTGAGCCGGGCGACTACCTGCCCGCCACGGGATTCGACCGCCAGCGACGTCCAGACGGACGGGTCGTAGCGCTCCGGCAGGTCCGCGACATCGTGGACGGTCGCCCGGGCGGCGCGGGCCTCAAGCCGCAGCTCTCCGGCCCTCGGATCCAACGTCACTGTGACACCGCTTCGGCCCGCCTCGGCCAGGGTGATGGTGAACGCGGCGGCGTGGCCCGGCCCGGGAACCCGGACGTCGGCTTCGACGCGCGTCTCTCTCGGTGCGTTCCGCTTGGTCGCGACGGTGGCGTCGCCGCCGTCGGGGATGAGACGACCGACGGAGCCGGCGTCACCGGTGGTGTCCTGGCCGGCGCGCCATACACCGGTGACCGGGGTGAGGGCGTCGTCGCCCGCCGGGTCGGAACTGTCGATGCCCAAACCGCTCGCGGTCACGGGCGCCGGCTGAGGTGTGTCGCTCGGTCCGGCTCCGGCCCGGGTGACCGGCCACCCGTCGATCCAGTCCAGCCGGTCGATCATGGCGGGCCGCCGGTTGATGCCGCCAGGCTCGTTCAGCCACGCCTCGTTGCGGTCAATACCGTGGTAGACGATGTAGTCCTGCCCAGATACGTCGGTGACGATGGCGTGGTGACCGACGCCGATCCACTGATTGCCGTTCTGGGCCAGCACCTGCGTGCCTCCCACCCGGGAGTCCGTCATGGAGACGCCCTCGTGATCGAGGAACGGGCCGAACGGGCTCTCCGACCGACCCGCGTACACGCTGTATCCGGTGGCCGGCCCGACGCAGCAGTGGGCAGACGACGCCGTCAGGTAGTAGTAGCCGTCGCGCTTGACGACGAAGGCGCCCTCGTACCGGTCCGGCCGGGCCACCTGGACCGGCTCGCCCACAGCGCGAGTGCCGGTTTCGTCCAGCTCGGTCGCCCATAGGCCGCCGTGGTACCCACCGAAGTAGAGGTAACGCGTGCCGTCGTCGTCGGCGAACAGGGCCGGATCGATCGTGTTGAAATAGCCGCCGCCACCGTCCGGCCGGGGCGCGACCACCGGGCCGCCGGAGTCCGTCCACGGCCCTGCCGGCGTGGGCGCCGTGGCCACGCCGATCGAATAGTTCCATGGGCCGGGATCGGCAACGGTCTCGGTCGCCGTGTAGTAGAGGAAGTACTGTCCGTTGACGTAGCGGATATCGGGCGCCCAGTAGTACGAATCCGACGTCGTCCATGCTGGCCGGTCGTCTTCGTCGAAGATGGTGCCGAGGTATTCCCAGTCAGCGAAATCTCGCGTGCGAGCCATGTGCATGAGGCCGAACTCGCTGGGTCCGCTGTGCAGGGGATCGCTCGTGGCATACATGTACCAGTAACCGTCTTTGCCACGCATGATCGACGGGTCGGCGAATGTGTCGGAGAACGGTGCGGAGATCGGGTTCTGCGTCGTGACATTGGGTTCGGCATCCGGCCCGCCCGGGTTGGTACGCTCAGGCAGGCCGCCCGTCCCGGGTGCCGCGGCCGAAGCTGCCAGGACGGACACGACGAGCCCGCCGATCGCCGCCATGCTCCCGGTGGCCCGGAGTAAAGCTCTCCTCATGGACATGGGTGTTCATCCCTTCAGGCCGCTACGAGCGACGCCCTCGATGACATAACGCTGGGTGAAGATGAAGAGGATCAGGACAGGAACGCTGGCCACGAAAGCACCGGCCATCATCACCGGGTAGTCAGTGGTGTACGCCCCCTGGAGCAGCCGCAGCCCCGCGGGCAAGGTCAGCCGTTCCGGACTGAACAGCACGTAGATGGGCCAGATGAAGTCGTTCCAGTTGGTCAGGAAGGACAGCACCGCCAGCGTGGCCAGCGCCGGCTTGGCGTTGGGCAGCGCGACCTGGGTGAATATCTGCCATTGGTTCGCGCCGTCGATCAGCGCCGCCTCCTCCAGTTCATCGGGGAGCATGGCGAAGAACTGCCGGAGGAAGAACACGCCGAACGCGCCGGCGGCGCCCGGAACCACTAGCGCCCAGATGGTGTCCAGCCAGCCCAGCCGGTCGATGATCAGATAGTTGGGCATCAGGAAGATGAAGCCAGGCACGAACAGCGTCGACACGATGACGGCGAAGAACACGCCCCGGAAGCGGAACCGCAGCCGCGCCAGCGCATAGGCGGCGGTCGACGCGACGAAAAGCACGAGCAGCATGTGCAGCGTCGCAGCCAGGAGGCTGTTGAAGAACCAGCGCAGCACGGGATACGAGCCGTCCAGGCGCAGGAGCCCTTCATAAGCCGCCGTCGTCGGCTGTTCCGGCAAGATCGTCGGCGGCACCGACGTCGCTTCCGGATTCGTCTTCAATGAGGTCAGGAACATCCACAGAATGGGTCCGACGAACACGACAGTCAGCACGAGCAGCAGCGCCCAGAACGAGCCGGTGCGCACGAGGGACCGGGCGCGGACCGGCCGGTTGGACGGCGTCCGGTCCGGCTCTACCTCCTGCGCCGAGGTGGTGAGCGACATCAGGATCGCCTCCTTCCGCGGACCAGGAGCACGTTGATGATCGAGACGATGCCGAGGAACACCGCAAGGAGGTACGACATTGCGGCGGCCGAACCCATCCGGAAGGATTCGAGGCCCTCTCCGAGGATCACCATGAGTGCCGTGCGGGTGGAGTCTCCGGGACCGCCGCCGGTGACCATGACCGATTGCCCGAACATGTTGGCCGACGCCAGGGTGGTGATGATCACGACGAACAGGATGACGTTCCTCAGGCCGGGCAGCGTCACATGGCGGAATTGCTGCCACCCGGACGCGCCGTCGACTTTCGCCGCGTCGTAGAGCTCGCGGGGGATGTCTTGCAGACCGGCGAGATAGATGATCGTGTTGAACCCGAGTGTCCACCACACGGTCATCAGAACCAGGCTGATCCACGCCCACGGCTGTGCCGTGATCCACGGGATGGGCGTGCTGATGCCCAGCGCGTTGAGCACCCCTTCCAGCCCGAGGGCGCTGATGCCGGCGTTGATGATGCCGATGTTCGGGTCGAGCGCGAACCGGAACAGCAGGCCGACCACGGCGACGCCCAGCACGTACGGCATGAAGAAGACCGCGCGGAAGAACGTCCGTCCGGCGAAGCGCCGGTTCAACAGGACCGCCAGCGCCAATGGGACAGCCATCAGGAGCGGCACACTCGCCACGGTGAAGATCGCGGTCGCCCGCATGCCGTTCCAGAACATCTGGTATGCCGCCGAGGCCGAGTCGAACAGGTTGAAGTAGTTCTCCAGCCCGACGAACGGCCTCACCTCGAACATGTAGTCCCAGTCGTGCAGGCTCATCCAGAGACCGAGCACCGCCGGCAGAGCCACGAACGTGATGAAGATCGCCAGGAACGGAGCCATGAACGCATACGGCGTCCAAACGGCATGACGACGGATCGGTCTTGGCGAACCGCCGTCTGACCTGCGCGTGCTCCGATCCGGCGACGTGATTGTGGTCGCCACGGCCGGACTACTCCCCGAACCGGTTGCGGTTCTCTTCGAGCTTCTTGGCGGCGCGTTCGGCAGCGGAACGCAGCGCGTCGGCCGGTTCCTTGGTCAGCAGCACCGCCTCGTTGAGCGCCTGGTCGAAGTCTTCGAAGGCGTCCCCGATGCCCGGCACCGCCGGTGGGAAACGCAGGTAGTCGACCTGCTCGGCAAACGTTGCTTGATCTGTGAGCTCGGCGAACTCCGCTGATTCGCGCACCGATGTGCGAGCCGGGACCTGACCGCCCTCCGCCCACGCCAGCGACTGCCGGCTGACCCAGTTGATGAACACGCGTGCGGCATCCAGCTTGTTGTCGTCCGGACTCCGCTGCGTGGTCATCACGAAGTTGTGTGAGCCCGCCCAGGCGGCGGGGGCGCCACCGATGTTGGGCAACGGGGCTACGCCCCATTCGAGGTCCGGCACCTCGTTGAGGTTGTTCATGTGCCAGATACCGTTCCAGTTGAAGGCCGCCTGGCCGTTCTGCAGCGCGATCGCGTCGGCGTCCTGGCCTACGTCGGTGGGGCTGTAACCGTCGTTTATGGCGTCGACCATCCAGGTCAATGCCTCGATAGCGGGATCCTGGTCCCAGAGCACCTCGGTGCCGTCGTCGTTGAACAGCGACCCGCCGAACTGCCAGATCAAGGACTGCAAGGTCATGCTGCCGGTGAACGCGTGCGGCGACATCCAGTGACCGCTGATGCCCGCCGACTTCAGCGCTTCGAGCGCGTCCTCGTACGACGAGCGGTCCATGGGCGGCGCCTCTGGATCGAGGCCGGCCTCCTCGAGAACGGTCTTGTTGTAGTAGAAGCCCAAGGGGTGCACGTCCAGCGGAATACCGAAGCGCTGTCCCTTGTACTCACCGGCCGACCACACCGCATCCGCGAAGTCGGAGGAGTCGAGCTCCAGGGCGGTGGCGACGTCGTCGAGGGGCATGATCACGTTGCGCGCGGCGTTGGTGGATAACGAGTCGACGTGCATGATTCCGACGTCGGGACCGCGGCCCGAGGTCACCGCCGCCGGCAGCCGCGAGTAGTAGTCGGCCCACTCCATGACCGTCATCCGGACGGTGACCGCATCGTGCTCGGCGTTGAACTGGTCCACCAGTTGTTTCATGAATGGACCGTCGCCGCCGGTGAAACCATTCCAGAATTCAAGCTCGACGCTGGGTCCGTCGTAGGTGTCGGCAGCGGGCTCGGCGGGTGTGTCAGCACCCGGATTCGAGGGAGAAGAGCCCCCGCCGCAGGCGCTGAGCAAGGCGCCCGCGCCCATAGCTGCGGTTGCGGTGAGAAAGCGGCGGCGGGACAACGAGTATGCGGGGAAGATGTCGAGACGGTTCACAGCGGCTCCTTCTCAGGCTTTTGAGTGACTGCGCATCAGGACTGTGCCGGGTGCAGGCGGATGAGGTGCCACGACGTGGGAGGCAGCGTGGCTTCGAGTTGACCGTCGCGGACCGTGGTGCCGTCGACTGGTCGCGGTGTCACCCGGTCGGGACGGTCGGCGGAATTCGTGGCGCCCGGGTCGGAATCGCCGAGCGTGAGGTGCTCCACCAGCCGGTGTCCCTCGCCGGCGAAGGCGCGTAGAGACACATTGAGTGCCGCTGGCCGGTGCCGGTCCCGGTTCGTGGCCAGCAGGGTCAGCCCGCCCGTCGCTGGATCGTGCACGGCGCTGACCCGGGTCGCGGGGACGTCGCCATGCTGTCCGGTAGCGAGCAGCGGTCCGCGGACCTGGGTCTGCAGGACTGTGCCGCGGGCGTACTTGGCGGTGAGGGCGAACGGATGAAAGATCGTCTGACGCCATGCCGAGTTGCCGGGTTCAGTGCGGATCGGTGCGATGACATTGACCAGCTGGGCCTGGTTCGCGATCGCGACTCGATCGGCGTTGTCCAGCAGGGCCATCAGTAGATCACCGACCACGACGGCGTCGGTGACGTCGTACACGTCCTCGATCAGCGGACCTCCCGGGCGGATGGCGAGGCCGGCTTCGCCCGGGAATCGGCTCTGGTACCAGACATTCCACTCGTCGAATGAGACGGTGATCCGTTTCCTGCTGCGTTTCACCGCGGCGACGTGGTCTGCTGTCGCGGTGACGGCGGAGATCATCCCGCGCATGTTCTCCGATGAGGTCAGAAAGCTGTCGATGTCGCCGGCCACCGGCTCGTAGTAGGCGTGCAGAGAGATGTGGTCCACAAGGTCGTACGTGTGCTCGAGGACGGTCCGTTCCCAGCTGCCGAACGTCGGCATGCCGCTGTTGGAGCTGCCGCAGACGACGAGCTCGATGTCCGGGTCCGTACGTCGCATGGCGCGTGCCGTCTCCGCCGCCAGCCGGCCGTACTCGTCGGCGGTCTTGTGCCCGATCTGCCACGGACCGTCCATCTCGTTGCCGAGGCACCAGGTGCGGATGCCGTGTGGCTCGCGGCGCCCGTTGGCGGCGCGCCGGTCGGCGAGGCTCGTGGAGCCGGCCGGGAGATTGCAATATTCGAGCAGGTCGACGGCGGCCCGGACGCCGCGGGTGCCGAGGTTCACCGCCATCACCGGGTCGAGATCCAGCCCGCGGGTCCAATGCGCGAATTCGTCGACGCCCACGGTGTTCGGTTCGATCGACCGCCAGGCGAGGTCCAGACGTTTGGGCCGGTCCTGAACCGGTCCGACTCCGTCCTCCCAGCGGTAGTTGGACACGAAGTTGCCGCCGGGATAGCGGACGTTGGTCACGCCCAGCTCCCGGACCAGCTCGGCGACGTCCTTGCGGAAGCCGTGTTCGTCTGCCGTGGGGTGGTCCGGCTCGAAGATCCCGCCGTAGACACATCTGCCCATGTGTTCGACGAAGCTGCCGTAGATGCGGGGGTCGACCGTTCCCACGGAGAAGGCTGGGTCGAGACCGACGTGGACGTCGTACACGTGTACCTCTTTCGTTCGGTTGAAACGCCCGGGACGTCGGTGGTTGGGCACATGCATCCCGAGGTCTTCGCTTTACAACGGATAACCGTGGCTCACATCCTGGACGTCTTTTCCTCCGTTGTAAAGGGTGTTGCAGGATTGTGTCCGAACGTGAACGTCGTGCCCGGCGTCTCCCTGACATCGGGACGGGTGAGTGGCACACGTGTCGCGCACCGGCGGCATAGACTCGAGAAGCTGCTCGGCGAGGTGGAAGGGGAACTGTGGGCGCCCGCTTGAAAGACGTGGCGGATCGGGCTGGCGTGTCGTTCAAGACGGTCTCCAACGTCATCAACAACCATCCCAATGTCACGCCCCGGACCCGCGAGAAAGTCATGGCCGCCATAGCCGAGCTGCGCTACCGGCCGAACATGTCCGCCCGGAGCCTGCGGCACGGTCGTTCCGGCTTCCTGGCCCTCGCGCTGCCGGAACTCACGTCGCCGTACTTTGCCGCGCTCGCCTCCGAGATCGGATCGGCCGCCAAACGCGAAGGGCTTGTTGTGCTGATCGAAGAGACCGGGGGTGACCACGAGGGCGAGCAGATCGTCCTTGAAGGTCTCGCCTCACATCTGATCGACGGCATCATCTTCAGCCCAATGGCCACGCCGGCGGATGAGGTCGCCGCACGCTCGGACACCACCCCGATGGTGCTGCTAGGTGAACGCGGCTACCCGGCCGGCTACGACCACATCGCCGTGGACAACGTCCGGGCCGCGCGTGAGATCACCCAGCATCTCGTCGAGTGCGGCCGCACCCGGATCGCGGCTATCGGCGCCGAGCACGGATCCGGCACCGGTGCGCTGCGGGCTCGCGGATACCGGGCGGCGTTGGACGCCGCCGGGCTGAAGGTCGATCCGGACATCATCGTCTCGGGTGTGAGCTACGACCGTGCCGGCGGAGCACACGGGATGGCCGAGCTGCTCGACGGGGGGCAGCCCATCGATGCGGTCTTCTGCTTCAACGATGTCTTGGCTCTGGGGGCCGTGCGGACGCTGCACCAACGCGGATACCGGGTGCCGGAGGACGTCGCCGTCGCCGGGTTCGACGACATCGAAGACGGCCGGTACAGCTCGCCGTCCCTGACCACGGTGTCGCCGGACGTCCCGTTCCTCGCCGACGAAGCCGTCCGGTTGCTGGCCCGCCGGGTCGCCGAACCCGATGCCGCCGCCGAAGATGTCGAGGTGCCGTTCACCATCGAGACCCGGGAGAGCACCATCGGGAAAAGCGACCTCACGCCCCGGCCCTGACGTCACTCGCTATCGGGCGCTAGTGCCTGGCTGCCGCCCACTCGCGGATGGTGTCGATCCGGTTGCGGAGCTCCTCGGTGGTGGCCATGGCTGCCGGCGGGCCGCCGCATGCCTTGCGCAACTCGGTATGGATCACGCCGTGTGGTTTACCCGTACGGTGATGCCAGGCGCCGACCAGCCCGTTGAGTTCGCGCCGCAACGTCGCGATCTGCTCGTGGGCGGGCACCTGGCCGTCGGAGGGGCCTCCCGCGCTGTCCGGTGAACCGCCGTCAGCCGTGGCGGCGCCGTTGCCTTCCCTGGCCCGGCCGGCTTCCTGCTGATCGGCCTGCCGCCGCCGCAGCAGCGCGGTGACTTGATCTGGTTCGAGTAGTCCCGGAATGCCGAGGTAATCGGCTTCTTCGGCAGAACCGGCCTGGGCCTGAGTCCCGAACTCTCCGCCGTCGTACAGGACGCGATCGAATGCCGCGTCCGAGCCGAGCGCTTCGAACGGAACCTGCTCCTCGGTGCCGGTCTCCTCGCGCTGTGCAGCGGCCATCAGCGCTTCTTCGGCGGCCATGGGGTCGTCGTCGGGTGTGGTGGGTTTGCCGAGGACGTGGTCGCGCGAGACCTCCATCTCATTGGCGAAGCCCAGCAGGGAAGGGACGGTGGGAAGGAAAATGGACGCGGTTTCGCCGCGCTTGCGGGCGCGGACGAATCGTCCGACGGCCTGGGCGAAGAACAGCGGCGTCTGGGTGGCGGTGGCGTAGACACCCACCGCCAGGCGGGGGACGTCCACACCTTCGGAGACCATTCGCACCGCGACCATCCAGCGGTCGCTGCTGTCGGTGAACTCGGCGATCTTCTTCGAGGCCCGCGGCTCGTCGGAGAGCACGACGGTGGGCCGTTCACCACAGATCTGGCCGAGCAGCTTGGCGTAGGCGCGGGCCTTGTCCTGATCGGTGGCGATCACCAGGCCGCCCGCGTCCGGCACATGGCGCCGGACCTCGGTGAGCCGGGTGTCCGCGGCGCGCAGCACCGACGGTATCCACTCGCCCTGCGGGTCGAGGGCGGTCCGCCAGGCTTGAGCGATGAGGTCTTTTGTCATCGGCTGACCGAGGCGGGCCGCGACCTCGTCACCCGCCCGCGTGCGCCAGCGCATCTCGCCTGAGTACGCCATGAACAGCACCGGACGGACGACGCCGTCGCGCAGGGCTTCGGCGTAACCGTACGTGAAGTCGGCGGCACTGCGCTGGGAGCCGTCGGCTTCGGGCACATAGGTGACGAAGGGAATGGGGTTGATGTCGGAGCGGAACGGGGTACCGGTGAGGGCCAGCCTGTACGCGGCCGGGTCGAAGGCCTCGCGGGTTGCCTCGCCCCAGGACAGGGAGTCGCCGGAGTGGTGCACCTCGTCGAGGATGACGAGCGTACGACGGTTCTCACAGCGCGCTCGGTGCAGCATCGGGTGCGCGGCCACACCGGCATAGGTGACGGCGACGCCGGTGTAATCGCGGCTGGTGCGGCCCTTGCGGCCGGAGAAGGCCGGGTCGATGGTGATGCCGACCTTGTCCGCGGCGTCGGCCCATTGCCGTTTCAGGTGCTCGGTGGGGGCGACGATGGTCAGTTGATGAACCGCTCGTTTGGCCAGGAGCTCCGCGGCGACCCGAAGCGCGAAGGTGGTCTTTCCGGCACCGGGGGTAGCAACGGCCAGGTAATCCTTGGGCTCACGCTCCATGTAGTCATCGAGCGCCGATTGCTGCCAGGCGCGCAGGCGTCCCGCGGTGCCCCAAGGCGCCCTGGCCGGATAAGCCGGAGGCAGATGCTGCGCTGCGGAGGTACTCACATATCTCCTGTTGGGTCGACATCCGGGCAGAACAATGCCCGATTCGCTAAGAGGGCGCCCGGATAGGGAGTCACCGGGCTCGCGGGCCCAGGCATCCTGGATGGCTGCGTTGAAAGTCAGTCGACGCACAAACCCAGTGCGACTCCTTCCTCCGCCTTGCCATCCAGGCGCCTGACCCCGCTCGCTATCCGGCGCCCCTATCCGCGCGGCCTCTACACCGGCTGCGTTGCCAATGAAGCGAACCAGGCTGTCCTAAGACCTTAGCTGTCCACGGTGACAGTTCAAGGACCGACGGCCTGCGCCAGGGGGTCGGGTTTGCGGATCCGTCCGGCCGCCCACGCGCCGAACGCCGCGAGTGCCGCCATGAGGGCGAGGATCACCGCATAAACCCAGACCGGCACTGATGTGCCCGAGCTCGGTGCCGCTCCGTGAGCCGAACCGAAGATGGTGCCGGCCAGGCCGACGAAGGTGATCGTGCCGAGGTTGTCACACATCTGCAGGGCGGCCGAGTTCGAACCGTGGTCCTCCACGGGCGAGAGCTGGAAAAGGAGAACACTGAGGCTGGACATCGCCATCCCCATGCCGACGGCACCGAGAGCCCATGCCACGGCCGCGACCGGCGCCGGTACCGCTGGCAGCAGAACCAGGCCGAGCGCGGCGATCGCCGCCGAGACGATGCCGCTGCCGGTCTGCACGAGTACATGGCGTGGAACCGTGGTCCGCGGGCGGCCTTGATACCAGGAGCCGGCAGCCCAGCCGAGGGCGCCGCCGGTCAGCGACAGCCCGGCCAGAGTAGAGGAAAGCCCACGTTCGGCCACCAGCAGGAGCGGTAGGAACGCCTCCGCTCCGAAGAAGGCGCCGGCGAGGACACCCCGCATGATCACCACGGTCGGCAGGCCGCGCCGGAGCCGGAGCACGCCCGGTGGCAGGAGGCGTGGCACGGTGGGAACCAGTACCCCGAGGGCGGCGATGGCCAGGATCAGCGCCAGCAGGTCGGGACGGGTTCCGGCGTATTGCAGTACTGCCATAGCCAGCGCGGTCGCGGCGGCCAGCGGCAGCCGTCGTCGTCGTGTGACGGGTCCGGACGGCGGCGGCCCGTCGATCGCCCGTACCGACGGAAGGATCAACATGATCGGGATCATCACGAAGGGCGCGAGACCGAGAAAGACCCAACGCCACGACGCGTGGTCGGCCAGCATGCCGGCAACCAGCGGCCCGACGATCGACGGAACGACCCACGCCGCGGACAGTGCCGCGAAGATGCGCGGGCGAAGATTCTCCGAGTAGGACCGCCCGACGGTGACGTACAGCGCAACGATGACGAGACCGCCACCGAGCCCTTGCGCGGCGCGCCCGGCGATGAACGGCCACATCGACTGCGCCGCGCCGGCCAGCACAAGCCCCACACTGAACGTGACGGCGCCGGCGACCACCGGCAACCGGGGCCCGCGCCGGTCACAGATCTCGCCGGAGAGAACCAGGCCGAAGAGGCTGGCGGTGAAGAAGCCGGAGAAAGCCAGTGCGTAGAGAGGGACGCCGTCGAGATCGGGTACGGCCTTGGGCATCGCGGTTGCCACGGCCATGGCCTCGAAGGCGATGAAGACCACGGTGGCGACGATGCCGATGGTCAGATTCCGATGGGCTGGACCGAGGATGCCGGCGTCTGTTGTCTCCACCGGCTTGGATGTCACCAGCCAATAGTAGGGACGCTCATGTCTGCGGTCCAATCGAATTGCATGGCACGCTGAGTACACGCTGCAACCGCGTTTTCGGGCCTTTTCAACGTGTACTCAACGTGCCATGCACCATCGCGCTGTGCGCGTGAGCGTGTGGGGCGCGAGTTCGTACACTGGGTGGGGTGAGCACTCAGATGAGCCCGGGCACCGAGACCATTGATGAACGCCTCACTCAGCCGACGGGTGGTGACGGCGACGGTGATCGCGATCGGTTCTCTCACTACGTACCCAAGAAGAAGCTGACCGAAGCGATGATCAATGGCACCCCGGTCATCGCCTTGTGCGGCAAGGTCTGGGTGCCGAGCCGCGACCCGGAGAAATACCCGGTCTGCCCGGAGTGCAAGAAGAAGTGGGAGAAGATGAAGCCCGGCAAGGGTGGCGGCGACGACGCCTGAGGCGCCGGACTCCAGCGACAAGTCCTGGAGCCCTCGCTCCGCACGCACCTTTGTCGTGAACATGCTCGCGCACCTTATTCGCGGGAATCTGCGAAGAGCCAGATCTCATGGTGATCGTCAGTACGTTGTGGCTGTTCCCCTGACCGATTCACACCAATTTGCGCTGCCAGGAACAGCCACAACGTACTGACGATCACCGAAGAGGGGCGCTGCTCCTCCCGGGTAGGCGCCGTTGTCTGCGCGCCTGGCAACCGCGAAGAAATTCTTCGTTAACTATTGACTCGGTGTGCGACACCTCTTTAAGGTCGCTGCTACGAACCAGCAATTAAGCGTAAACACAATGCTAATAAGTTGCTGATACGAAACAGCAAGGAGTCGAGGGTGACGATCAAGAGCCGCCAGCAAGCACCGACACAGAGTGACGTCGCACGGCGTGCTGGTGTATCGCAGGCGACTGTCTCGGCTGTCATCAACGGCCGAGCCGCAACCCACCGGATTCCGGACGAGACGGTGCGCCGGGTCCGTGAAGCCGTCCGCGACTTGGGTTACATGGCGAACCCGGCGGCTCGCAGCCTCAAGGGAAAGCGCAACCGGCTGCTCGGCGTGCACACCTTCGAGTCGGTGTTCCCCATCAGTCAGCGCGACTTCTACCACGAGTTCTTGATCGGCATCGAGGAACAAGCCGTCGCCGATGGCTACGATCTCGTCCTGTTCACATCCACCGAGGAGTCGAACGGTCAGCGCAGGATCTACCGCGACGGCATGAACCGCCTGAACGTCGCCGATGGCAGCGTGCTGCTCGGTTTCACCCAGGACCGCAGCGGCATCGCCAAGCTCGCGGCGGAGGGCTACCCGTTCGTCCACGTGGGCCGCCGCGACGTTCCCGGCGTGGAGTTCCGGTGGGTGGGTGCCGATTACAAGAGCACCACCAGCCAGATCGTGGAACAGCTCAACGCGCTCGGTCACCAGCGCATCGGCTACGTGGGGCTCGCCCAGCGTATGGAGGCCCTGATCGATCGCGAGGAGGGGTACCGCGCCGGCTGCGAAGCCGTGGGCCTGCCGGCGCTGCCGCTCCTCATGGCTCCCCAGCACCTCACCGTGGAGTGGTTCGACCACGCCCTGGCCAGCGGCATGACAGCTTTCATCGCCGAGGACGAGGGATATGCGAGGCGGATCGGCGAGTTCGCTCGCGAACGCCGGCTCACAATTCCCGACGACGTGTCTGTGGTTGTGCTCCGCGGTACCACGGACGGCCCGTCGCCCGAGCGCCCGTGGAGTTCTATGGGCATCCCGCGAAACGAAATGGGCCGGATGGCGGTCCGCATGCTGGTGGAGATCCTCGAACACCCCGAGGCGTCGCGTGACGATCACGTGTTGCTGCCGTGCACACCACCCGCAGACACAACCATGGCCGCCGTCCCAGGGAGGACCGCATGACAGAGATCAGAGCCGATGTTGCCGTCATCGGCGGCGGCCTCGGCGGCGTGGCCGCCGCGCTCGCCGCGGCCCGGCACGGATTGACAGTGGTGCTCACCGAAGAAACCGATTGGGTGGGCGGTCAGCTGACCGCTCAGGGGGTGCCGCCGGACGAGCATCCCTGGATCGAGCAGTTCGGCTGTACCGCCAGCTATCGAGCCCTCCGCGAGGGCATCCGCGACTACTATCGCCGGGCGTACCCGCTGACCGCCCTGGCCCGAGCACAGCGTTACCTCAACCCCGGCGGCGGCGCGGTCAGCCGCATCTGCGCCGAACCGCGCGTGGGCCTGGCCGTGATCGAGTCCATGCTCGCTCCATACCGGGCCGCGGGTCGGCTGGATCTGCGGGTTCGGCAGCGGCCGGTAGCGGCCACCACCGACGGCGACGTCGTCACCAGTGTCACCCTGGCTGACCAGGACACGGGTGAGCGCCTGACCGTCGTCGCCCCATACATCCTCGATGCCACCGAGACGGGTGAGCTGCTCCCGCTGACCGGCACCGAGTACGTCACCGGGTTCGAATCGGAGCACGACACCGGCGAGCCCAGCGCGCCGGCCGAACGTCAGCCGCTGAACATGCAGGCGGTGTCCTGGTGTTTCGCCATCGATCACATCGAAGGTGAAGACCACACGATCGACAAACCGGACGACTACCCGATCTGGCGCGACTTCCAGCCGCCGTACTGGCCGGATCGCATGTTCAGCTTGGTGGCGCCGAAGCCGCACACCCTCGAGCCGATCCGACGCACGCTGGAGCCACATCACGACGCGGAGTTCACGAAGCAGCACGGTGGCGGCGACCTGGACCTTTGGGAGTTCCGCCGGATCGTCGCCCGGGACAATTTCGAGCCGGGGGCCTTCCCCAGCGATGTCGTCATCGTCAACTGGCCGATGATCGACTATCTGTCCGGGCCGGTATTCGAGGTCGATGACGACGACGCGGCCCATCATCTCGAAGGTGCCAAGCGGATGAGCCTGAGTTTCCTGTACTGGATGCAGACGGAAATGCCGCGCATCGATGGCGGCACGGGCTTGCCCGGCTTGCGGCTGCGCGGCGACGTCTTCGGTACCCGGGACGGCTTGGCGAAGTACCCCTACATCCGCGAGTCGCGCCGCATCGTCGCCGAGTACACGGTCGTCGAGCAGGACGTCTCGCAAGCCGTAAGAGGCAAGGACACCGCGGCACGCTACGACGACTCCGTGGGCATCGGCTCCTACCGGATCGACCTGCACCCGTCTACCGGCGGGGACAACTACATCGATGTCGGCTCGCTGCCCTTCCAGATCCCTCTGGGCGCACTGCTTCCCGTCCGTACCCGCAACCTGCTCCCTGCGGCGAAGAACATCGGAACGACGCACATCACCAACGGCTGCTACCGGCTGCACCCCGTCGAGTGGAACATCGGGGAGTCCGCCGCGCTGCTGGCCGCGTATTGCCTTCAGCACAAGGTCGCGCCTCATCACGTCCGCGCGGACGACGCTCATCGCCGCGCGTATCAGAAGGTGCTGACCGATCACGGCGTCGAGCTGTCATGGCCCGGCGTCCACGGCTACTAGCCACACCCTGCTGCCTTTGATCGCGGCGCGACGAAGGTTTCGGCCACGAATCACCTGAGGGAGAGATCCTGATGGACCTACACATCAATCGACGACACTTTCTGCGAGCCGGTGGCGCGTTCGCGGTGGTCGCCTTGGTTCCGGCGTGCAGTTCCTCGTCCGACGACGCGAACGACGCCGTCCCGAGCGCGCCGCCCGAGGGCGGCACCGGCGAGGCGCCCGAGTTGCAGGCGATGGTCGAGAATGGCGAACTTCCACCGCTGGCCGAGCGGCTGCCCGCGAATCCGATGGTGGTGCAGCCCATTGAGCAGATCGGAACCTACGGCGGCACCTGGCGCAACGGGATGGTCGGAACGGACGGTGGCCGTCTGAACTACAGCTTGGCATACGAGAATCTGGTGCGCTGGAATCTCGAGTGGACCGAGCCGATACCGAACGTGGCTGAGTCGGTCGATGTCAACGACGACGCCACGCTCTACACATTCCGGCTCCGAGAAGGGATGAGGTGGTCCGACGGCGAGCCGTTCACCGCGGAAGACATCGTCTTCGCCTACGACGACGTGCTGACCCATCCGGACATCAATCCGCATCCGTACGGTGTCTTCAGCGCGGGCGGGGAGATGGGCACGATCGAGAAGGTGGACGACGTGACGTTCACGTTCAGCTTCGCCGCACCGCACGGGCTGTTCCTCGATCAGATCGCCAGCGAGCCGAGCAACATGCTCACCCGGCTGCCGAAACACTATCTGGAGCAGTTCCACGCCGACTACGACGAGCACGCCGACGACAACGCCACGGCCGCGGATTTCTCCGGGTGGATCGAGCTGGTTCAAACGGCGCTCTGGGGTGGTGCCCTCTGGCATGACATCGAGTTGCCGCGGCTGCACGCCTGGGTGCCGATCGATCCCGTCTCCGACGCCACCCAGATGAGATTCGAGCGGAACCCCTACTACTGGAAGATCGACCCGGAAGGCAACCAGCTGCCGTATCTGGACGGCATCCGGTTCGGCATCTACCAGGACGCTGAGGTGCTTCTGCTGAGCACACTTCAGGGTGAGATCGACATGATCGACCGGGTGGTGACGACCACGACGAACAAGCCGGTTCTCGCCCGCGACCGTGAGTCCGGCGGCTACGAATTCTTCGACTTGGTACCCGACAAGATCAACACGATGACGATCTTGCTGAACCAGAACTGCCAGGACGAGGTGCAGCGGGAGATCTTCCAGAATCGCGACTTCCGGATCGGGCTCTCGCACGCGATCAACCGTGAAGAGATCATCGAGGCGGTGTACGCCCGTCAGGGTGAACCGTGGCAGCCAGCGCCGCTTCCGGAGAGTGAACTGTACGACGAGGAGATGGGCAAGCAGTACACCGAGTACGACGTCGACCTGGCCAACGAGCACCTCGACGCCGCCGGATACGCCGAGCGGAACTCGGACGGGCTGCGTCTCGGGCCCGACGGCGAGCCGATCTCGTTCCGGATCCTCGTGGCCACGGACGCCGGCAAGCCGGAGATGGTCGACTCCCTAGAGCTCATCCGCCGCTACTGGCGTGAGGTAGGCATCGACATGCGGATGCAGACCGAGGCCAACGAGTTGCGCTACGAGATCATCCAGGCCAACGAGCACGAGGCCCATGTGTGGGACGGCGACGGCGCGCTCGACCCGGTGGGCTCTCCAACGTTCTACCTGCCGCAATGGGGCATCGACAACGTCTTCGCCCCGTTGTGGGCCAACTGGCTCGACTCGGACGGAGAAGCCGAGGGCAGCCTCGAACCTCCGGAACCGGTGAAGGAGCAATACCGCCTGTATGAAGAAATCCGCACTGAACCGGATCCCGGCCGCCGCAACGAACTGATGGCGCAGGTGCTGGCCATAGCCAAGGAGCAGTTCTTCCTCATCGGCATCAGCACCCCGGTGCCTCCGTACGGCGTGGTGAAGAACAACTTCCACAACATGGTCGAAGCGACGTTTTTCGCCGCGAAGTTCCCGTACCCGGGCGTCACCAACCCTGAGCAGTACTACATCTCCTGATCCTGTGCGGGCTTCGTGGTCCGCAGACTCCCGACATCACTGACCCGCGCGAGGGCTCGCCTTCGCCTACCCGAAAACAGTTGGCCCGCGACGTACGAGGAGGTGCGGTGTGCTGAAGTATGTCGGTCGTCGGTTCGTGTACATGGTGCCCACGCTGTTCGCCATCTCGATCGTGGCGTTCGCCATCATCCAGCTCCCACCGGGAGATTTTCTCACCACCTTCGTCACCCGGCTGGAGGCGCAGGGCGAGCAGGTGGACCCAGCGATGTTGGAAGGGCTACGGCAACGGTACGGCCTGGGCGAGCCGATCCACGCCCAGTACACGAAGTGGATCACCGGCATCCTCTTCCACGGTGACTTCGGGGAGTCATTCGAGTACGGGCGCAGCGTGGCTAGCCTGGTGGCCGACCGGCTGCCGTGGTCAATGGCACTGACCATATTCGCCCTGGTCTTCACCTGGGTGGTCGCCTTCCCGATCGGTCTGTACTCGGCCGTTCGCCAGTACTCGTTCGGTGACTACCTGGCCACCACCATCGGCTTCCTGGGCCTGGCGATCCCGAACTTCATGCTGGCGCTGGCCATGATGTACATCGCGTACAGCGTGTTCGGGTTGAGCACCAGCGGCATCTCGCCGCTGACCCTCGGCATCGCCGTCGTGGTGCTCGGCACCAGCGGGACGGCCGGGATGATCCGGATCCTGCGCGCCAACCTGCTCGACGAGCTGAAGAAGCCGTACGTCGTGGCCGCGCGGGCCCGTGGCGTGTCAGAGAACATGCTGGTGGTCAAGTATCCGGTCCGGATGGCGTTGAACCCGTTCGTCTCGACGGTGGGCTGGGTGCTGCCGGGGTTGGTGGGCGGTGAGGTGATCGTCGCCCAGGTGCTCAACCTGCCCACCACCGGTCCGTTGCTCTTTGGGGCGCTGCGCAGCCAGGACATGTATCTGGCCGGCTCGATCATCTTGATCATCAGCGTGCTGACCGTGATCGGCACTCTGCTGTCCGACATCCTTCTCGCCTGGCTCGATCCGCGAGTCCGGCTGGGTTACCGGTAGGAGGCGACCCATGGCACACGTGCTTCCCGACGCCGACACCGCCGCGGCACCGCCGGTGACTCCCGACCAGACCGACGACGCCGGCCAGCGCAACGCCACCCAGTGGCGGCTGGTGTGGTGGAAGTTCCGGCATCACAAGCTGGCCATGGTCGGCCTGTTCATCATGATCGGCATCTACCTGATCGCCGTGTTCGCGGAGTTCCTGGCGCCGGTGAGCGCGAGCACGTTCGACTCCGAATACACCTACGCTCCTCCGCAGCAGCTGCACATCGACTGGGGTGAGGGCCTCTACGTCAACGGCTACACCTCGACCGTCGATCCGGAAACCTTCGAGCCGGCCTTCGAGGTCGACGAGACCCAGAGGATCCCGGTCGGGTTGTTCGTCAAAGGCGAGGAGTACGAGCTGTTCGGGTTGATCCCGTGGGACCGGCACCTGATCGGGCCCAAAGAACCAGGCCAGCCGATGTATCTACTGGGGGCGAACCGCAACGGATACGACCTGCTCTCCCGAATGATCCACGGCACCCGCATCTCGATGACGATCGGCCTGGTGGGTGTCGCCATGGCGCTGGTGCTCGGGGTGATCCTCGGCGGGGTGTCCGGGTATTTCGGCGGCAAGACGGACACGATCATCCAGCGCATCGTGGAGTTCTTCATGTCCATCCCCGGTATCCCGCTGTGGATGGGCTTGTCGGCGGCGCTCCCGCGGGACTGGGGCCCGATGCAGCGATATTTCGCCATCACGGTGATCCTGGCCATCATCGGCTGGACGGATATGGCGCGGGTGGTGCGTGGACGTTTCCTGTCGTTGCGCCAGGAGGAATTCGTCACCTCCGCTCATCTCGACGGGTGCGGCCGGCCGCGGGTGATCTTCCGGCACATGCTTCCGTCGTTCACCAGCCACATGATCGCGGTGATCACGCTGTCGATCCCGGCGATGATCCTGGCCGAGACCGCACTCAGCTTCCTCGGCCTCGGCCTGCAACCGCCGGTGGTCAGCTGGGGCGTGCTGCTGCAGGACGCGCAGAACGTCAGGGTTCTCGCCACCGCGCCGTGGCTGATGCTCCCCGGCGTCGCTGTGATCATTTCCGTGCTCGCCTTGAACTTCGTGGGCGACGGTCTCCGCGACGCGGCCGACCCGTACAAGAGGTAGGGACGACGCCTATGCATGCCACCGACAACCTATTGGCCATCAAGGGCCTGAAAACTCATTTCTTCATCAGAGAAGGTGCGGTCCGCGCCGTCGACGGCGTCACGCTCTCGGTTCCGCGTGGCAAGACGGTGTGCGTGGTGGGTGAGTCCGGGTGCGGGAAGAGTGTGACGGCGCGTTCGGTGCTCGGCCTGGTCGACGAGCCAGGCCGGATCGTGGCCGGTGAGATCTGGTGGCGCCGCGAGGGCGGTGAGCCCGTGGACCTGGCGTCCCTGGATCCGAAGAGCGAGCAGATGCGGCGGGTGCGCGGTGGTGAGATCTCGATGGTGTTCCAGGAGCCGATGGCGTCGTTGTCGCCGATGTACACGGTGGGCGCGCAGCTGGTGGAGGCGATCCAGCTGCACCTGCCCCTTGACAAGGACCAGGCCCGGGAGCGGGCGATCGGGTTGCTGCGGCGGGTCGGCATACCGCGTCCTGAGCAGCGGTTCGATGCGTACTCGTTCCAGCTGTCCGGCGGGATGTGTCAGCGGGTGATGATCGCGATAGCGCTGGCCTGTGATCCAGCGCTGCTGATCGCCGACGAGCCCACCACCGCACTTGACGTGACGACGCAGGCACGGGTTGTCGACTTGTTGCGGGAGTTGCAGGCCGACACGGGGATGTCGGTGTTGTTCATCACCCATGACCTGGGCGTGGTGGCGGAGATCGCCGACGAGGTGGTGGTTATGTATCTGGGCACGGTGGTGGAGCGCGGAGGCGTGGACGAGATCTTCCACGATCCCAAGCATCCGTACACGAAGGCGCTGCTGGGTTCCATTCCGCGCATGGGGGCCGGTACGCGGCAGCGGCTCACCACGATCCGGGGCAACGTTCCGCATCCGTCCGACCGGCCCGCCGGGTGCCCGTTCCATCCACGCTGCGACTCCGCCATCGTCGGCGTGTGCGACGCGGCCGAACCACCCGACGTCGTGCTCGGACCGGGCCGTACGGCCCGCTGCGTGCTGCACGAGCACGACCGCTCGTCCCTCAAGGAGGTGCGGATATGACCGAGCCGATCCTGGAGGTTCAGGAGCTGTCCGTCCGGTTTCCGGTCAAGGCCGGGTTCATCGGTCGCACCGTCGGCCACGTCCGCGCCGTCGAGGGCGTGGACCTGACGATCCGTCCGGGGGAGACGCTCGGACTGGTCGGCGAGTCCGGATGCGGCAAGACCACACTGGGCCGGTCGATCTCGCGCATCATCAAACCGACTGCGGGCCGGATCCAGTACCGAAGGCCCGACGGCGCCATCACCGACCTGGCCGGGCTGCGTCACCGCCAGCTGAAACCATTCCAGCGGCAGATCCGGGTGGTGTTCCAGGATCCGTTCTCGTCGCTGAATCCGCGGATGACGATTCTGCAGATCGTCGGTGAGCCGTTGCGGGCCAACGGCATCGCCACCGGTGGTGAGCTGGAGCGCCGGGTGGCGCGGATGCTCTCCCGGGTCGGGTTGTCGCCCAAGTACATGGACCGGTTTCCGCATGCGTTCTCCGGTGGTGAGCGGCAGCGAGTGAACATTGCCAGGGCGTTGATCCTCGAGCCGCGGCTGGTGATCGCCGATGAGCCGGTCTCCGCGCTGGACGTGTCGGTGCGGGCGCAGATCCTGAATCTCCTGCGCGACTTGCAGGACGACTTCGAGCTGACCTACCTGTTCATCTCCCATGACCTGTCCGTGGTGGAGAGCATCTGCAACCGGGTCGCTGTCATGTACCTCGGCAAGATCGTGGAGTTGGCGGACACGGCCGAGCTCTACGCTCGGCCGCGGCACCCGTACACCGAAGCGCTGCTCTCGGCAGTGCCGCGCCCAGACCCACGCCTACGCGACGCCGGGCGCCGGATCCGCCTGGCCGACGACCTCCCCGATCCTTCGAATCCTCCGCCGGGCTGCTACTTCCACACCCGGTGCCCGTACGCGGTGCCGGGCGTCTGCGACGTCGCTGAACAGGGCCCCGCTCTGACCGAGACCACACCCGGACATCCGGCTGCCTGCCTGCGGACCGACGACCTCAGCCTGGCCGGCGTCGAGCACGAACCCGCCTGATGTCCCGCGCGAGAGGAGGCCCCTATCCCCGACCCTCCAACGCCCCCCAGATTCCGCACGTGAAGAAAGGACCCGCATCATGCGAACGCAACGACGGATTGCCCTCGCTGCCGCTGCCTCGGCCGCGTTGGTTCTCTCGGTCATCACCGCCACGACGACGCAGGCCGACGATGCGCCGACGCAGGCCGACGACGCGCCGACGCAGGCCCAGACCGGCGGGGACTCCTTTGTGGAGGAGTTCGACCAACCCATCGACGAGAGCTTCTGGTTCATCAACGACGGTTACCGCAACGGCGAACATCAGAACTGCATGTTCAACGCGGACAACCTGGCCGTCGCGGACGGGATACTGACCCTCACGCTGGACGACACCCCGCTCGGAGGCCTCGACTACTCCTGTGCGGCCATGCAGACCCACCAGCGGTACGGCTACGGCACCTATGAGACCCGGATGCGTGTCACCGAGGCCAGTGGCACCAATCAGTCCCTGTTCACCTACATCGGTCCGTATCAGGGGCACCCGTGGCATGAGATAGACGTCGAGGTCCTCGGCAAGGACACCACGGAGGTGGAGATCAACACGTGGGTGGACGGCGTACCGTCCGGCGGCGGTCCGGTGGACATCGGGGTGGACAACAGCGAGGAGTTCGTCCACTACGCGTTCGCGTGGGAGCCGCACCAGGTCCGCTTCTTCATCAACGGTGAGCTCGTCCGCACGTACACCGAGCCGTCCCAGGTTCCCTCCATCAACCAGCAGATCTTCACCATGACGTGGAGCACGGACATGCTCACCGACTGGATGGGCCCGTTCGAATACGACGGCGAGCCGATCATCACCGAGTACGAGTATGTGGCGTTCACCAGGGCGGAAGAGGAATGTCAGTTCGAGGACTCGATCGTGTGCGACATCGACGTGGAGATCCCATCGTCGTCGTTCGTGGATGACTTCGACACCTTCGACACCAACCGCTGGCAGCGGTCGAACGGCTGGAACAACGGTCCGCAGCAGAACTGCACCTGGGCCGCTGACCAGGCCACGGTGGCTGAGGGCACGCTCAACCTCACTTTCGTCGAGCAGGCCACCGGTGACCGCGACTACGCATGCGCCGAAGTGCAGCACCGGAGCAGATTGGGCTACGGAACCTATGAGGTGCGGATGAAAGGCGTCGAAGGCTCGGGTGTGATGGCGACCTTCTTCACCTGGGCCGGCGCGTCCGGCGAGCAGCCGTCGGAAGCTATCGACATCGCCAAACTGCTCGGTCTGGACACCAGCCAGGTCAAACTCAACACCTGGCGGAACAACCAGCCGCTCGATCCGGTGTTCGCCGACCTGCCGGCACCGGCGGACCAGGAGTTCCACGACTACGGAATGGTCTGGTCGGCCGAGCAGCTCGACTTCTACCTGAACGGCGATCTCGTGCACTCGATCACCGACGAGGACAAGATCCCCAGCCAGGCGACGAACATGTTCCTGAACATCTGGGCCAGCGAGTCGACCCCGGAGATGGGTGAATTCGTGCCGCCGGACGGCCCGCTCACCATGCAGGTCGACCGGGTCGCCTACACCGAGCCGGGCGACGACTGCCAGTTCGCCGAGTCGATCGCCTGCGACCTCTGATCACCTGGAGCCGTTGAGATGAGCCAGACCCATCCACGCCCCGCCGGCGTCGACGACGAAACGTTGCCGGCGCTGGTGGCCCGGCTGACCCTCGAGCAGAAGGTCCGGCTGCTGACCGGCGCCGACATGTGGGGCCTGTACGACGAGCCGGCGATCGGCCTGCGCCGGATGGTGCTCTCCGACGGGCCGTCCGGAATCCGCGGAGAGCACTTCGACGGACGCGAGACGTCGATCAACCTGCCCTCGGCCACCGCCCTGGGCGCGTCCTGGGACGTCGAGCTCGCGTACCGGTACGGCGCCCTGCTGGTGGTCGAGGCGCGCCGCCGCGGTGCCGACGTCGTCCTCGGACCTACCATCAACCTGCACCGCAGCCCGCTCGGGGGACGGCATTTCGAGGCCTACTCCGAGGATCCGCTCCTGACGTCCCGGCTGGCGGCGGCCTACGTCCGCGCGGTTCAGGACGGAGGTGTGGGCGCGTGCCCGAAGCACTACATCGCCAACGACTTCGAGACGGAGCGATTCACCGCCGACGTCGTGGTGAGCGAGCGTGCGTTGCGGGAGCTGTACCTGGCGGCGTTCGAGAACATCGTCCGCCAGGAGCGGCCGTGGATGGTCATGGCGGCGTACAACTCGGTCAACGGAGCCACCATGACGGAGAACCCGCTGCTGGGTGAGCCGCTGCGGGGCGAATGGGGCTTCGACGGCGTGGTGGTCTCGGACTGGTGGGCGACCCAGACGACGGAAGGCGCTGCCCTCGGGGAGCTGGACCTGGTGATGCCCGGCCCGGACGGTCCGTGGGGTGACAAGCTCGTCGAAGCGGTCAGCACCGGACGCGTCCCCGAGGTTGTCATCGACCGCAAGGTGCTTCACCTCCTGAGTCTCGCCGGCCGGGTAGGTGCGCTCGATGGAGTGGCCCCAGCCGTCGTTGTGCCATCCAAGGAAGACGGGCGGGCGCCAGTAGAAGACGGACCGGCGCTCGTGCGAGAGGCCGCAGCGGCCGGCATGGTACTCGTGCGAAACGCTGGCGGTGAGTTGCCCTGGCAGGCCGCCTCGCTGGGGCGAGTGGCCGTGATCGGCCACAACGCCTTTCACGCCCGGACTCAGGGCGGCGGCAGCGCGGTGGTCGAGCCCGATTACACGGTGGCGCCGCTGGACGGGCTGCGCGGCGCACTTCCCGGCACGGAGGTGGTCTGGGCGCTCGGAGCGGCCATCCAGCGCGCCGTCGTTCCGTTACCTGAGCAGGACCTGACCGACCCGGTGACGGGCGAGCGCGGGGTTCGCGTCATCTTCCGGGACCCGGACGGCGCGGAGATCCTCAGCGAGTGGCGACGCGGGGCCGATCTGGCGCGGCTCGCCTCTCCCCGGCTCCTTGACCACGCGCGGGTGCAGCTCTGCACTCGCTACCGGCCGACGCGCACGGAGGATGTGCGCTTGGGGGTGGCCGGTGCGGGACGGGTACGGATGCACGTGGACGGGCGCCTGGTGCTCGACGCAGAACTGGTGCATGAGGGGCAGGTCTTCGCCGGAGGCCTGCTGGCACCGCCTGTGGCGAGTGTGCCGGTGTCGCTGACGGCCGGCACACCGATCGACATCGAGATCAGTCTCGAGGTGCCCGCTGACCGGCCCGAAGGGGCGGCTACCCTCACCCTCGGCTTCGACCTCGAAACGGCCGAGCCTGATCAGTTGATGGCCGAAGCCGTCGAGACCGCCCGCACCGCCGACGCGGCGGTCGTCGTGGTCGGCACTAGCTCGGATGTGGAGAGCGAGGGCTTCGACCGGAAGAGCCTCGCATTGCCGGGCCGGCAGGACGAGCTGGTCCACGCGGTGGCGGCGGTCAACCCTCGCACCGTAGTGGTCGTGAACTCGGGCGCGCCGGTGACCATGCCATGGCGAGACGAGGTGGCGGCCGTACTGCTCACCTGGTTCGGGGGGCAGGAGTACGGCAACGCCCTCGCCGACGTCCTGCTCGGCGTGAGAGAACCCGGCGGCCGGCTGCCGACCACGTGGCCGGCCGCCGAGTCCGACGTCCCGATCCTGGACACCACGCCGGTGAACGGCACGCTGCGCTACGACGAGGGCATCCACATCGGCTACCGCGCCTGGCTGCGCTCCGGTGTGTCTCCGGCGTACCCGTTCGGCTACGGCCTCGGCTACACCACCTGGGACCTGACCGATCTGACTGTGTCTCGTCCTGCTGGAGACCGGTGGGAGGCCCAGGTGCGGGTCCGCAATACCGGGATGCGGGTGGGTAAGCATGTGGTGCAGGTGTATCTGTCCAGGCCGGGCAGTGGCGTCGAGCGGCAGGAGCGGTGGCTGGCTGGGTTCGCTGTGGTGAGAGCGGAGCCGGGGGAGGAGCAGAACGCGGTGATCGAGATCGCGTCGCGTGCTTTTCAGCATTGGGACGGCGGTTGGCAGGTCGAGCCCGGCAGCTACACCCTGTACGCCGGATCGCACGTGGCCGATCTCCCGCTGAGCACGCGGGTCGACGTCGAATGACAGCACCGAACATCCTCCTGCTCATGGCCGACCAGTGGCGGGGTGACTGCCTGAGCGTCGCCGGGCACCCGGTGGTGCACACGCCGTTCCTCGACCAGCTGGCCTCGCGGGGCGTGCGCTTCAGCCGGGCCTACTCGGCGTCGCCCACGTGTATCCCGGCGCGGGCGTCGTTGCATACCGGGATGACACCCGCGAGCCATGGGCGGGTGGGCTACCAGGACTACGTGCCGTGGGACTACGACGTGACGCTGGCCGGCGAGCTGACCCGCGCCGGGTACCAGACGCAGGCGGTGGGGAAGATGCACGTCTATCCCGAGCGCAGCCAGCTCGGGTTCCAGAACGTCATCCTGCACAGCCCCACCGGGATCGTGCGGATGGCTCGTCAGCAGGGCCGCGACCCCGGCCTGGTGGATGACTATCTGCCCTGGCTGCGCCAGCAGCTGGGGCGAGACGCCACGTTCTTCGACCATGGCATCGACAGCAACTCCTACGTGGCCCGGCCGTGGGACAAACCGGAGCACACTCACCCGACCACCTTCGTGGCCACCCAGGCGGCCGATTTCCTGCGGCGGCGCGACCCACGCAAGCCGTTCTTCCTGTTCGCCTCGTTCAACGCGCCGCACCCGCCGTACGATCCGCCGGGGTGGGCGTTCGAGCAGTATCTCGACCGGGAGATGCCCGATCCGCCGGTGGGCGACTGGGTGGAGCTCTTCGCGAGGCACGCGAAACCGGCCGATCCCACGGCATGGGTGGCCGACGTCGACGCGGCAACGTTGCGGCGCGCCCGGGCCGGCTACTACGGGCACATGACCCACGTCGACCACCAGATCGCGTATCTGCTGGCTGAACTGGAGCACCACGGGGTACGGGAGAACACATACATCTGTTTCATTTCCGATCATGGCGAGATGATGGGTGACCATCACCTGTACCGGAAGGGCTTTCCCTACGAGGGGTCCGCGCGGATTCCGCTGCTCTTCGCCGGACCGGGCGTGCCCGGCGGTTCGGTACGCGATGAGCTCGTCGAACTGCGCGACATCATGCCGACGCTGCTCGAGTGCGCTGGCGTCGACCCGCCCGCGTCGGTCGAGGGCGAGAGCTTCCTCGGGCGCGTGCGCGGAGAAGTAGGCGTGTCTGGTGAGGATTCCCAGTGGCGGGGCGACCTGCACGGCGAGCACGTGATGTTCGGCGAGTCGCAGCAGTGGCTCACCGATGGCCGTTCCAAGTACGTGTGGTTCTCCGGGTCCGGCCACGAACAGCTCTTCGACCTGGTCGCCGACCCGGAAGAGACTCGCGACCTGGCGCGCGACCCGTCGTCGGCCGACACGCTTGCCTGGTGGCGCGCCCGCCTGGTCGCTGAGCTCGACGGCCGCGAAGAAGGCTTCACCGACGGCCGGCGGCTGATTCCCGGCCGGCCGGTCCGAGCCTGCCTGGCCCACGTAACCGACCACCGCCAGGAGTAGAGCATGAGCGAAGACAGGGAGATACACACCGACGTCGTGGTCGTGGGCGCTGGCCTGGGCGGGGTGGCCGCCGCGCTGGCCGCGGCACGGGCTGGACTGCGCGTCGTTCTCGCCGAGGAGACCGATTGGATCGGCGGACAGTTGACGGCCCAGGGCGTGCCGTCGGATGAGCACCCGTGGATCGAGCAGTTCGGCTGCACCGCGAGTTATCGTCAGCTGCGCGACGGCATCCGGGACTATTACCGCCGCTGGTACCCGCTAACACCCGAGGCTCGGGCACGACGCGCGCTGAATCCCGGCAACGGAAAGGTCAGCCCGCTGTGCGCGGAGCCGCGGGTCAGCCTGGCCGTGCTGGAGGGGATGCTCGCGCCGAGCCGCGCCGACGGACGCCTCGACGTGCGGCTGCGCCACCGGCCGGTCGCGGCCACCGTCGACGATGACACCGTTACCAGCGTCACGCTCCATGACCTGGACGGCAACCGCACGCTCACTGTCACCGCCCCGTATGTTCTGGACGCCACCGAGACCGGAGAGCTGTTGCCTCTGACCGGCACGGAGTACATCACCGGTTTCGAGTCCCAGGACGACACCGGCGAGCCCAGTGCTCCCCGGGAGCGGCAACCGCTGAACATGCAGGCTGTGTCCTGGTGTTTCGCCGTGGATCACCGGCCGGGCGAAGACCACACGATCGACAAGCCCGACCAGTACGGCTTCTGGCGGGACTATCAGCCGCCGTATTGGCCGGATCGGATGTTCAGCATGGTGGCGCCGTCGCCGCAGACGCTGGAACCGGCGCCGCGTTATTTCCTTCCGCATGACGACGATCCGGCTCGTGGCGCCGACCGGGACCTGTGGGCGTTCCGGCGGATCCTCGCGCGGGACAACTTCGCGCCCGGTGCGTTTGCCAGCGACGTGGTGATCGTGAATTGGCCGATGATCGACTACCTGGAGGGGCCGTTGTTCGAGGTGGACGCCGACGAAGCGGCGAAGCACGCCGTCGGCGCCCGGCAGATGAGCCGGAGCTTCCTGTACTGGATGCAGACCGAGATGCCGACACCGGACGGCGGAACCGGCCTGCGCGGGTTGCGGTTGCGCGGCGACGTGTTCGGCACCACGCACGGGCTGGCGAAGGCCCCATACATCCGGGAGTCGCGGCGGATCGCCGCCGAGTACACGATCGTCGAACAGGACGTCTCGCTTGCGCTACGTGGACAGCAGGGCGCGAAGGCGTACCCGGACTCGGTCGGGATCGGTTCGTACCGCATCGACCTGCACCCGTCCACGGGCGGGGACAACTACATCGACGTCGGCTCGCTGCCGTTCCAGATCCCGCTGGGCGCTCTGCTGCCGGTCCGCACCCGCAACCTGCTCCCTGCGGCGAAGAACATCGGAACGACGCATATCACCAACGGCTGCTACCGGCTTCACCCGGTGGAATGGAACGTCGGCGAGTCGGCGGGTCTGCTGGCGGCGTACTGCCTCACCCACAAGGTCACCCCGCACCAGGTCCGCGCCGACGACATCCACCTCGCGGCGTATCAGAAGGCACTGACCGAGCACGGCGTCGAACTGGCCTGGCCGACGGTCTACGGCTATTGATGGTTTCAGGCGTATCGGTTGCGAGCCCGGTTTCAGAGCTTGCGCATCGCCCAGCCCTGTTCAGCGCTGTGCGCTACGGCCTCCAGGTCGGCTCCGGTGGAGGCCAGCACGGCAGCGGCCACGGCACCTTCGACGAACGGTGCGTCGGCAAGGCGGACCACGGGAGCGTTGTCCTCGTCTTCGAGGTCGGCGAGCAATGTCTTGGCCGTCAGCACCGAACTGCCCATATCCATCAGGATGAGCACGCCGTCACCCTTGTCCGCCTCAGTCACAGCGGCGCTGATCAGGTCGATGCTCGTTCCCATGCCGCCATCTTCAGTTCCTCCGGCGGGTGCGATCGGAACCTCCGCGCCGGCCAGAGAACTCGCCAGCTCCGCGGTGGCTGCCGCGAGCGCCGGACTGTGAGAGACCAGAACGATCCCCACACTCATGGCGCGGTCACCTCAGCTAATGCACGCAGGATGAGAACGGTGGAGGCGGCCCCGGGATCCTCGTGGCCGATACTGCGTTTGCCGAGATAGCTTGCGCGGCCTTTCCGGGCCTGCATCGGTATTGTCTCGGCCAGCCCGGCCTCGGCGGCCTTCGTGGCATTGACGGCGGCGGTGTGCAGGTCGGACGTGCTGCGAGCTGCTTCCTGGAACGCGGCGACGGCGGGAGCCAGCGCGTCCACCATGGTCTTGTCGCCGTGTAAGGCTCCGCCGAGTTCCTCGATGCCCCGGAGCATCGCTTCGAGCGCATCGGCTACCGCGGTGACGTCGCCCTCGTCGCGTAGTTCTTTGCCGAACTGCCGGAACCCGTTGCCGTACAACGGCCCGGACGCTCCGCCGGTCTTGGAGATCAGCGCGCGCCCGGCGGTGATCAGCGTCTTTGCGGCGCTGTCCGGCGTCTTCTCGTCGATGTCAACGACGGCCGCGAGCAGGCCACGCGTCAAGTTGGCGCCGTGGTCGCCATCGCCGATCTCGGCGTCCAGCCGGGTGAGGCGTGGCTCGTCGGTGCGCACCAATTCCGCGGCGCGGCTGACCCAGGCGATGGCCGTAGCTGTGTCGAGGATCATGTCACATCCCCCACCTCAGCGCGGGGGTGGAGACCGGTGCGTCCCATAGCCGGGCCAGCTCGTCGGTCAGCGACGTGACGGTGATCGAGAAACCGGCTTGGTCGAGGCTGGTGATGTAGTTGCCGACCAGGCTGCGTGCGACCGTAATGCCGTGACCGTTCAACCACTCGTCCGCCTCTGCGTATGCGCCGTACAGCTCGATGAGTGGTGTGCCTCCGTGGCCGTTCATGATGACCAGGACATCGCCGGAGATCGGCCGGTCGGCGTGGATGGCGTCCAGCGCGTAGGCGACCAGATCCCGTACGGGCGCGATCTCCCCGCGTTCACGTCCGGGTTCGCCGTGGATACCGACTCCCAGCTCGATCTCGTTCTCGGCGAGATCGAAACCAGGCTTGCCGGCAGCCGGGACCGTGCCGGCGTGCAACGCGATACCGAATGAACGAGAGCGTTCGTTGACCTCGGTGGCCAGCTGGGCGACCGTGTCGAGATCGGCGCCTTCTTCGGCGGCCGCTCCCGCGACCTTCTCGACGACGATCGTCCCGCCGGTGCCGCGTCGGCCGGCGGTGAATGTGGAGTCCTCGACCGCGACGTCGTCGTTGGTGACCACCGAAACGACCCGGATGTCCTCGTCTTCGGCCAGCTCGGCCGCCATCCGGAAGTTGAGGACATCGCCGGTGTAGTTCTTCACGATGTGCAGGACACCCTGGCCGGAGTCGGCCGCCTGGGTGGCGGCGATGATCTGGTCTGGAACCGGGGAGGTGTAGACCTCGCCGGGGGCGGCGGCGTCGAGCATGCCGTGCCCGACGTACCCGCCGTGCAGGGGCTCGTGACCGGAACCGCCGCCCGAGACGAGCCCGACCTTGCTCGTGGCCCGCTCAGCGCGCGAAATGATGCGGTTCTCGATGTCGACGGCGAGGCCGGGATGCGCAGCGGCCACACCACGCAACGCATCCGGGATGACAGTGTCTGGGGAGTTGATCAGCTTCTTCATCGAACGCTCCAACTCTGAGCTCGGCGACTTGTCCGGCCGCTTCAGCTGGTCCGGAACCACTCGTAGCCTCACCCTACGCCCGAATTGCCAAGATCATCGGTACTTGCGGCCATCATTCCCACCCGGCGACGCGCCGGCGGCGGGGTATGAGCAGGCTCTCGAGGATCGGGCGGCCGTGCGACACAACCGGACGAGGTGGCCCGGGCGTCTGCATGGTAGAGGCATCAATCGAAGACGGGACGGATCCGGCACGATGCGTTCGATGCGGAACGGTAGGGGCGGTGCAGATGAGAGAAGAGCTGCGGGAGTCGTTCGTCGCCATGGCGACGAGTGAACTGAACCAGCTTCGGCGCTTCGCGTATGCGGTGTGCGGTGACTGGCACCGGGCCGACGACCTCGTGCAGGCCGCGCTGGAGCGGATGTATGTCGCCTGGCCACGTGCACACGATGTCGGCGACCACGGTGCGTATGCCCGTAAGGTGCTGGTGCGGCTGGCGATCAGTGAGACACGCCGGCCATGGTGGCGCCGGGAACGCGTCGCCGACAACATGCCGGAGACCTCCGGCGCCGATATCGCAGCTGATGCCGCCGAACGCCACGATCTCGCGCAGGCGCTGGCCGGGCTGACAGCCAAGCAGCGGGCGATCGTCGTGTTGCGCTTCATGGAAGACCGGACCGTGGCCGACGTCGCGCAGATCCTGGGTATTGCGCCCGGCACCGTGAAGCGGCAGAGCCACGACGCCATCGGCCATCTCCGGCGCCACCTTTTGTCAAACGATGCTGTCGCACCAGCGACGGCTGATGAGCGCTCGGGCTCAGCCAGTCCAGCAGATCGAACTGGCGCCCACGGTGCCACAGGCGGAGGGATCTAACGATGGAAGACGTACTCCAGAAGTTGCGTTCGGCAGACGAGCGCACCTCGCCACCGCGCGCATTCGATTTGGAAGCGACTGTTCGACGTGGACAGGCGAGACTGCGGCGGCGCCGGTTCGTCCAGGCGAGCGTGGGGGTCGCGGCCGTCGTCGGAGCCGTGGCCGGAGCGTTCGTGGTCACCCCATTGTCCGGGGGTAGCGGCGAGTTGACGGCTGCCGGCGACCCCTCGCCCGAGGACGCCTTGAGCCTGTTGGCGGAGCCCGCGGGGATTGACGACGAACTGCCAGCGATGCTGGGTGAACAGGTAAGCCAACAAGGACTGGTTGCCTCGACGGCCCGAGTGGTCACGGAAACGGAGGACACCAAGTTCTGGGCCGCGGTCAATCTTCGCGGTGAGATCTGCTTCGTGGCGTACACCAAGCACCCGTACAACCGGTCAGCGACAGGTTGCGCTGAAGTTGCGGCTTTCCTGGACGACGGACTCGCGATTCCGGCCGGCCCATCGCCGAGATGGGGAGATGCTTTGCTCGTGCCGGATGGATACGAGCTAAGTGCTGGCCAAGCCGCGGACAGGACACTCGTCACGCCGAACCTGGCCGTCCCCCGTGACGAGTGACCCGCATCCTGCTCCCAGCCCCCGGTGATCATCAGCGCATTGTCGCTGTTGGATCGCCTTGAATGGGTGTGCGGAGGTGGAGCTCCGGACGTTAAGCGGCCGCTTGCTCGTGCGGCGTGACGACAGGCCACTCGTTGTCGACCTGGCCCAGATTGTTGCTGTAGTTGGTCAGGATGTTCACGGCCACGTGGCCGACGGTCTCGATGGTCGCGTGGGTGCGGGCGTCGTCGCTGTGGCCGTGCCCGCAGTCATGGTGAGGCACGAGAAAACCCACCGAACATGATCATTTAGAGCGGCGGCGGAGGATGATCCAGAGCAGGATGGCGAGCAGGGCGGCGCCGGCGGCGTAAGGACCGTACCGGCGCAGGGCATCCTGGGCGCCGGTGATCTCGAGCAGATCGATCGGTTCGACCTCGAACTCGGCGTTCTCGGCCTCGGCTTCCTCGACCGCTGCGCGTTCGGGATGCGCGAATCGGCCAGTCTCGGCTCTGGTGCCGCTGGGAGCAGCTGGGCTGCTCGCCGCGTCGCTGCCGCTCGCCGTGGCGGGGGCTGCTTCCGTAGCCTGGCCCGAGGTGGATGTTGTGGGGGTGCCGGCTTGCTGGCCGGTGTCGCCCAGCGTCGTGGCGAGGCAGTCGGAGAACTGCCCTAGCAGCTTCCCGCCGACGTCGTTCAGCATCCCCCGGCCGAACTGCGCCGGGCGTCCGGTGATGCGCAGGTCGGTGGTCACGTTCACGTGAGTGGAGTCACCGTCGGCCACCATGCTCGCGGTCACGGTCGCCGCGGCCGTGCCGGAGCCCCGAGCCTCTTTGCCTGAAGCCTCCATGACGACGCGGTGAGCGGCATCGTCGGTCTCGATGAACCGGCCGGTGCCACGGTAGAGGAGTGAGATGGGGCCGAGCTTGACCTTGACCGAGCCGCTGAAGGTCTCGCCGTCGAACTCGTCGAGTGTGGCACCCGGCATACACGGCGCCACTCGCGGCACATCGAGCAGTACCTTCCAGGCATCGGCGATCGGCACCGGAACGGTGAACTGGTGATCCAGCTGCATGTCTTCCCTCTCCCTCTTCCGATTTACGGGCTCCGGCTGAGCGCGACGCGCGCGTGCAGGGCTGTTCCTGCCCGCGTACGCGGTGATCGTGAGCAGATATCTGTGCTTGTCCTCTGTGATCGTGAGCGGATCGCTGTCGCCAGAGCGACATAAATCTGCTCACGATCACTGACGATGAGGGCGGATGCTGCTCACGATCACCGAGATGTTGCGGCAGCCTGCAGGGCACGGCGAGTGAGCACCGTCGCCAGGTGGGCTCTGTACTCAGCCGATGCCGATACATCGCCGGTGGGGGAGGTACCTTCACCTGCCCGTTCCGCGGCCGCTTGTAGCGCGCCCTGCTCCGCTGGTGCGCCGACCATGGCCTCTTCGACGGCGTGCGCCCGGATGGGGGTGGGGCCCATGTTGGTCAGCGCGACGCGTGCCTCGGCGATATCGCCGTTGGACCGGCGAACCGCTGCCGCCACTCCGACCATGGCCCACGCTTGGGCCATTCGGTTGAACTTCTCGTAGTGCGTGCCCCACCCGGTGAGCTTCGGCACGCGCACCGACACCAGCAGCTCGTCGGGCTCCATGGCGGTGGTGAGGTAGTCCACGAAGAACTCCGACGCCGGCACCGACCGGCGCCCCGACGGCCCCGCGACCTCGAACGAGGCATCGAGCGCGGATGCCACGCTGGGCAGATCGCCGGCCGGGTCGGCGTGCGCCAGCGAACCGCCGAAGGTGCCCAGGTGGCGGACCTGGCGGTCGGCGACCGTGGCCGTGGCCTGAGCGATCAGCGGAGCGTGTTCCTGGACGAGAGAACTCTTCATGACGTCGTCATGGGTGGTCATAGCGCCGATGACGAGAGCATCGCCGTCGTCGTGGATGCCACGCATCGCATCCACAGCGCCGAGGTCGACGAGAGTGGTGGGCACGGCGAAACGCAGCCTGAGCATCGGGATCAGGCTTTGCCCTCCGGCCAGGACCTTGGCGTCCTCGCCGCCGTCAGCGAGCGCCCGGACGGCGTCGTCGACACTTGTGGGCCGGGTGTAGTCGAATGCGGCCGGGATCATGACCGCTCACCCCCATCGGTAGCGCTGCGAATGGCCTGCCACACCCGCTCTGGTGTACACGGCATCTGCACGTCGGAGACGCCGAGCGGGCGAAGCGCGTCGACGACGGCATTGACGACGGCCGGTGTCGAGGCGATGGTGCCGGCCTCTCCGACACCCTTGGCTCCGAGCGGATGCCCGGGGGCCGGTGTCTCGGTGCGGTCGGTGACGAACTCGGGCAGGTCCGCCGAACTGGGAACGGTGTAGTCCACGAACGTGCCGGTCAATAGGTTTCCGTCGGCGTCGTAGACAGCTCCTTCGAATAGCGCCTGGGCCATGCCCTGGGCGATCCCGCCGTGTACCTGCCCCTCCACGATCATCGGGTTGACCACTCGACCGACGTCGTCGACCGCGACGTACTTGCGGATCCGTACGTGGCCGGTCTCGGTGTCGACCTCGGCCGCGCACAGGTGCGTGCCGTGCGGGAAGGAGAAGTTGTCCGGGTCGAACGTGGCGTCGGCATCGAGCGTGGGCTCGACTCCGTCTGGCATCTCGTGCGACGTGAACACCGCGAGCGCGCAGTCCGCGAGTGTCTTGCCGGTTCCAGGTGTGCCCTTGATGCGGTACTGGCCCTCGGCGAACTCGAGGTCGGCTGGGTCGCATTCGAGCAGGTGCGCCGCGATCGGCCGGGCCTTGTCGACGACCTTCTGGCAGGCCTGCACCAGCGCGATGCCGCCGACGGCGAGTGAGCGGGAGCCGTATGTGTCCAGACCCTTGTGGGATGTTCGGGTGTCCCCGTGCAGAACCTCGACATCCTCGAACGGCACCCCCAGCTGGTCGGCGACGATCTGGCTCCACGCGGTCTCGTGTCCCTGGCCGTGCGGCGAGGTGCCTGTCACGACTTCGACCTTCCCGGTCGGCAGCATCCGGACCGCCGCGTTCTCCCAGCCGCCGGCCCCGTAGCGCAACTGCCCGAGGATCCTGGACGGGGCCAGTCCGCACATCTCGGTGTACGTGGAAACTCCGATGCCGAGCTGGACAGGGTCACCGGAGTCGCGACGTTGTTGCTGTTCGCGACGGAGCTCGTCGTAGCCAAGCAGGCCGAGGGCTTTGTCGGTGGCGGCCTCGTAGTTGCCGGAGTCGTAGGTGAGGCCGGCAACGGTGCTGAAGGGGAACTCGTCGTGATTGATCCAGTTCCTCCGTCGCACCTCGATTGGATCCATGCCGAGCTCGTTGGCGAGCTCGTCCATGATCCGCTCGATCGCGTAGGTGGCTTCCGGCCGCCCGGCGCCGCGGTAGGCGTCGGTCTTGGTGGTGTTGGTGAACACACCCGAGCATTCGAACCGATAGGCCGGGATCTTGTAGATCGCGTTGAACATGAAGGCGCCGAGGATCGGCACTCCGGGGGTGACGATGCCGAGGTATGCGCCCATGTTCGCGAGCAGTTTCACCGACAACCCGGTGACGGTGCCGTCGCGCCGGGCACTGAGCGTGATGTCCTGGATCTGGTCGCGTCCGTGATGTGCCGAGAGCATCGACTCGGAGCGCGATTCCACGTACTTGACTGGGCGCCCGAGCCTGCGGGCGGCGGCGAATGCGATGAACTCCTCCGGCGTGATCTGCAGTTTCCCGCCGAAACCGCCGCCGACGTCGGGGGCAATCACCCGGATCTTGTGTTCTGCCACTCCTGTGCACATCGCCAGCATGAGGCGCAGGATGTGCGGGATCTGAGTGGCCGACCACATGGTGATCTGCTCGCCTGTGGGGTCGACGACGACGCCACGCGGCTCCATGAAGGCCGGGATCAGCCGCTGCTGAACGTAGCGCCGGTTGATCACGAGCTCCGCCTCGGACTCCGCGTGCGTGACGGACTCCCCGGTGCCGGCCTCGGCGGAGTCGAAGATCCAGGTGTAGCTCTTGTTCGTCCCCTTCGCTTCGTGCACGAGCGGGGCGTCGTCGGCCAGGGCGGCTTCCATGTCCAAGACGACCGGCAGGGGTTCGTAGTCGATCTCGATGGCCTCCAGCGCGTCCAGGGCGCTGGCGCGGTCGCGGGCCGCGACCACGGCCACCGGCTCCCCGGTATGGCGGACTTCGTCGACGGCCAGTGGGGGGTAGTCGGGCACCACGGTGTCTTCGGTGACCGGCCAGGCGCAGGCGAGCGTTCCTTGGATGTCGGCGATGTCCTGACCGCTGAAGGCGTCGATGGCTCCGGGGAGATGCCGCGCCGGGGCGACGTCGACATGGGTGATCCGGGCATGTGCCATGGGACTGCGCAGGATGGCCAGGTGCAGCATGCCTGGCAGGCTGATGTTCTCCGTCCACAACGTCCGGCCGGTGATCAGGCGAGCGTCTTCTTTGCGGCGCCGGTCCCGGCCGACCTCTGCGCCGGCATGTGGCTCGGTGACGGTCATGTCGTCACCTCCTGGCTGGCGCCGGGCTGCGCGGGCTGTGACTGCTGGGCGGTTTCCGGAGTGGTGGGAACGTCCGTGCGCATGGTCGAAGCGGCGTGCTGGACGGCGCGGACGATGTTCTGGTAGCCGGTGCACCTGCACAGGTTGCCCTCGAGGCCCTCGCGGATTTCCTCGTCACTGGGGTCGGGGTTCTCGTTGAGCAGGTCGACCGCGGCCATGATCATGCCGGGTGTGCAGAACCCGCACTGCAGCGCGTGGGTCTCGTGGAACGACTGCTGGACCGGGTGTAGGGCACCACCTGGTGTGGACAATCCTTCGACCGTCGTGACGTCCATGCCGTCAGCCTGTGCCGCGAGGACAGTGCAGCTCTTGACGCTCTTCCCGGCCAGCAGGACCGTACATGAACCGCAGTTGCTCGTGTCGCAGCCGACAACCGTGCCGATTTTGCCGAGGCGCTCCCGTAGGTGGTGCACGAGCAGGGTGCGGGGCTCGACATCGTCGTCGTATCGGACACCGTCGACCGTCATGCTGATTTTGGTCATAGGGCCCTCCTCCCGTACGCAGTGGCCGATCGAAGACATGTCGGCCCGATGGTGCGCATCGGTCGGTCCCGCAGCGCGCTCCACCTCCTTGTGTCTGGCGATCTCCGATCCGCCTGACGGCGACCAGATCCCGGTGCGCGCTTGTTGACACCAGCAAAGTCCACCGCGCCCGGTCACCGCAAGAGGTTCCGCCTATCTGTCTCGGGACACGCGTGTATTCGGTGATCGACAGTGCGTTGTGGTCGCTGAGGGGTGATCATCAGGGCGTTGTGGTCGCGGGTTCACCACCACAACGCACTGTCGATCACCGGGTGTGGGGAGGCCTGGTGTGACGGGCGACACGGGCGCGTGTACTGGCGATCATGGGCAAGGACGCGCCAATATGGCGATTTGGATTGGTTTCTGCCGATTGGGCGTCAGGCTCAGCGGAGAACAATCCGCCAGAAGGAATCGGTCAGGCTCGCGGCAAGGGAGGCGCGGCACCTGCCTCGTCGCGAGGAGCACCGTCATGTTGTACGACTGCCCAGAATGTGGGCTTCCTGCCGAAGTCACGGTCCGGGATCGTCTCCCGAGCACGGCCGGGCTGGTCGAGCACGTTGATGTCCACTGCGTGGCGCAACACCGGTTCGTCGGCCCCGCCGACTCCCTGCGCGTCCTGCTTTGAGCTGCGTTTCGGACGTGACGGCGGCCGGGCGGTTCGCTTTCTCAGCGATCAGTTGATAGTCAGGACGGCTTCTTCGGAGACAAGGGAGTCGTCGTTGATGCCAACCATCCGGAAGCTGTTCTCGCCGCTTCTGCTCGATTGAATGGTGCCGCTGAACTCGCCGTCGGCGTTGGTCTCACGTGGCGACACCGGGAAGTCTTCCCAAGGGCCGCCGTCAACACTGCGCTGCAGTTGCAGCCGCACGCCGGCTTCACCGGACTCGATCCGGCCGGAGTAGCTGATCTCCTCGTTGGCGGAAGCCGAGGTCTGTGCGAGGGAGAACGACACGCCGCCGGAGTCTGCCGGTGGGTCGTCGTCGTTGTTGTTCTCTTCGTCACCTTCGGTGTCGGTGTCAGTCTCGTCGTTGGGTTCGTCGCCGTTGTCGGTTGCCGAAGCAACGGGGGTGTTGGCGGTGTCGTCATCGCCCGATTGCGTGCCAAGGTACGCGCCGCCGGCAAAACCGACGATCGCGGCCAAAATGAGGAAGGCGGCTAGTGTGCCGCCAGATGCGCGTCTGGACACTCTGCACATTCAACCCTGGTGGGGCGGGTGGTTGGCAAGTGGGGTCCGTACTGCGGATGGTCAGATGGCATCACCTCGGCTGTGGCCAGGTGCCTCGGCCGCCCTGACGAGCGGGAGAATCCGCGGAGCGACGACGGTGGCCAGGGCGATGACGGTGGATATCCGGACAATGTCGGCGTCACCCACGAGATCGTCGATGACCCGCTGAAGGTCGTCGTTGTCCCTGGCCACGATCCTGCAGTACAGGTCGCCCTGGCCGGTGATGGTGTGTACTTCGAGTACTTCTGGGATCCGCTCGAGGTGTGCCGCGACCGAGCTGCGCGCGCCCTGGCGGATGTCCAGGAAGGCGAAAGCCGTGACACGGTAGCCGAGCGCACCGGGATTGATGGACGGCGAGAACGATTCGATGACACCGGCGGCGGCCAGTTTTTCCAAGCGTGACTGCACGGTGGCGCGGGCCACCCCGATCCGGCGCGAGGCCTCGAGCACGCCGATGCGCGGTTGTGCCGCGAACAGTTCGATGATCTTGACGTCGAGCGAGTCGATCACGATTCCTCCACGAGATGCCACAGACGCGCGGTTCCGGTCCGAACTCGATCTGTAAGAAGGCGGCGGACTATACAAAGTATCAAGGTATGCAGCCTATCCGCTGTTCATAATGTGCATGCTGATCAGTGGTCATAGAGACAGTTGCGTACTCGGGGCGTCTCGCGGCACAGTCCGCGGTAACGGGGTACCGCATACCTTCGGGCACCACGAAAGCGCAGGAGGGCGATCATGGCCACGGATTCGACCCGGACGCTCACGCCGGAAGAGCGTGAAGCCGATCTCGACGTTGATCAGTTGAAGCAGCTCGTCGGCCTGGTGGAATACGACGAGACCAAGGATCCGTTCCCGGTTACGGCGATGGACGCCGTGGTCTTCGTGGTCGGCAACGCCACTCAGGCCGCTCACTACTACCAGTCGGCTTTCGGCATGGAACTGGTCGCATACGCTGGCCCGGAGACCGGTACCCGGGACCATAAGGCGTTCGTGCTGCGCAGCGGTTCCGCGCGATTCGTGCTGAAGGGCGGCGTCGCGCCGGACAGCGCGCTGCTGGATCACCACCGTGAGCACGGCGACGGCGTCGTTGATCTGGCCCTGGAAGTGCCCGACGTCGACGCATGTATCCGGCACGCCCGCGCGCAGGGGGCGACCATCCTGGATGAGCCGTACGATGTCTCCGACGACCACGGAACCGTCCGGATGGCCGCGATCGCCACGTACGGCGTGACCCGCCACACGCTCGTTGACCGATCGCGTTACAGCGGTCCGTATCTGCCCGGCTACGTGGCGCGGACGTCCGGCTACGTCAAGCGTGAGGGCGCACCGAAGCGGCTGTTCCAGGCCATCGACCACTGCGTGGGAAATGTCGAGCTGGGCCAGATGGACTACTGGGTCAACTGGTATGGCAAAGTCATGGGCTTCGTGAACATGGCTGAGTTCGTCGGCGACGACATCGCTACCGAATACTCCGCTCTGATGTCCAAGGTGGTCGCCAACGGCAACCACCGGGTCAAGTTTCCGCTGAACGAGCCGGCGATCGCCAAGAAGAAGTCGCAGATCGACGAGTACCTCGAGTACTACGGCTCGCCCGGCTGCCAGCACATCGCCCTTGCGACCAACGACATCCTGCGAACGGTGGACATCATGCGTGCCGAAGGCGTTGATTTCCTCGATACGCCGGACGCGTATTACGACGACCCAGAGCTTCGCGCCCGGATCGGTGAGGTGCGCGTGCCGATCCAGGAGCTGAAGAAGCGCGGCGTCCTGGTCGACCGCGATGAGGACGGTTACCTGCTGCAGATCTTCACCAAACCCATCGGCGATCGCCCGACGGTGTTCTATGAGCTGATCGAGCGGCACGGCTCGCTCGGCTTCGGCAAGGGCAACTTCAAGGCCCTGTTCGAGTCGATCGAGCGGGAGCAGGAACGCCGCGGCAATCTCTAGGGCGCGCTCGCGGCGTCGTCTGCCGTCGTTGCCTGGTAGAGCGAAAGCAATAGTGGTTCGTCGTTCGACGAATCGAGCTTCTTCCCGACGATGGGCAGATGGCGAAACGGATTCTGCGGCAGCTGGGCGTTGCCATCGGTGGCCAGTATTTCGATCTCGGCGAGCGCATAGGAAGCGATGTCCGCCCGGATCAGCCGATAGCGGCGCGGAAACAGCAGGCTTGCGAACCTCGGCAATGGGCCACCAGGCAAGCGAAGTCCGGCGCGCAGCCGTACCAGAGTCCCCGATCCGGAGGGTTCCAGCTCCAGATCGGCATGCCCGCCGGCCTTGCCGGTGTCGGCTGTCTCGAGCGCGAGCCGGCGGTGCCTCTGTACGGCAACGACGCGAATCCGATCTGGCTCGCTGCCTTCGGGAGCTTCGGCCAGTGGGCTGCGCAGTTCGATTACTTCGCCGGGGCGCAAGGAGCTGCCCACCCCGGACAGGACCGTCGCGAGGCGGTCCCAGACCTGTGTGGGGCGCACACCGATTTCGCGCTCGCCCTTGATCGGCACGTTGAGCATCGTCTGAGTGTAGGTCTCGCCCAATGAGTCCGGCATGGCACGTTGGATGCACGTTGGAAACCGGTTCCTCAGCTGACTCAGCGTGTTGCCAGCGAGCCATGTGTCGATCTCTGTCGCCAAGCATCGGCGAAATCGGCTATCATCGGCCTATGGCGATGAATCGAACACTCGTCGACGGCGGCGCGGCCAAGGCCAATGACCAGGCTGCGGTCCTGCTATTTCACAGCCTCGCCGATCCGGTACGGCTGTCGATCATCCGGCTGCTGGCCGACGGTGAACGGCGCGTCGTCGATCTGACCCGGGAGCTCGGCTTGGCGCAGTCGACTGTCTCGGGCCACCTTGCGTGTCTGCGATCCGCCGGCTTGATCGACGCACATCCGCATGGGCGCTCGACGTTCTACGAGCTGGCCAAGCCCCAGCTCTGGCCGCTGCTGTCGGCCGCCGAACAGTTGCTGAACAGCAACGGCTCTGCCGTGACGCTCTGCCCGGAGCATCGTCGTTCCGAACTGGCCGGCGTCTGCGGCGCCGTGCGGGGATGCGTCCTCCATGGCGCTGAGCCGGAGTCTGCGGTACACGACCAACACGATCACACCGGGGCGTACCTACCAGGTGCTGCTCACCAGGCACCCTCCAAGCGTCCAGGACGGCACTGATGGGCTTCGGGCACGGGCACGGCGCTCCTGCCTCCGGTACGGCGGCGTATGCCTACCGCCGGCGGATGGCCGTCGTTCTCGGCATCATCGTCTCGATCACTCTGGTCCAGGCGGTGGGCGCGTGGCTCTCCGGCTCCATGGCGTTGCTGGCCGACGCCGCGCACAGTCTGACCGATGGCACCGGCGTCGCGGTCGCGCTGCTGGCCACGCTCATCGCCGCCCGCCCGGCCAATGCCAAGCGCACCTTTGGGCTGCAACGGGTCGAGATCCTCGCGGCTATGACCAACGCGCTCATCGTCGGTGTGGTGGCCGTCTTGGTCATGATCGGTGGTGTGCGGCGGCTGCTCGAGCCGAGCGAGATCGACAGCGGCTTCATGCTGGCGGCGGCCGTCGTCGGCCTGGCCGGCAATCTCGTGTCGCTGTTGATCTTGCGCAGGGGGCAGAAGGAGAGCCTCAATGTCCGCGGCGCCTATCTCGAGGTGCTCGGGGACATGCTCGGCTCGGTCGCGGTGGTGGCGGCAGCGCTGGTGATCATCGCCACCGGCTTCCTGCGCGCCGATGCCATTGCGTCGATTCTCATCGGTGTGATGATCCTGCCTCGGGCTTGGCTTCTGCTGCGTGATGTCCTCAATGTCTTGCTGGAAGCGACGCCGAAGGGTGTCGATCTCGACGAGGTGCGCCAGCACATGCTAGATGTGCCCGGCATCGTGGATGTCCATGACTTGCATGCCTGGACCATCACCAGCGGTGTTCCGGTCCTCTCCGCCCATGTGGTGGTCGATGAACTACAGCTCGCCGAATGCGGCAGCGAGTCGATACTCGATGGCCTGCACGATTGCCTGGCCGGCCATTTCGACATCGAGCACAGCACATTCCAGATCGAGCCACGCGGGCACGCCGACCACGAGTATGCCCAGCACGAGTGATCGAGACACCCGGATGCCGGCCGCCCGCGAAGCCAGGGCACCGCATGGTTCAACTGGAGGGGTGAACGGTTCCGGTTACCTCGCCGAACTCGATCTGGGCTCCGTCCGGTCCAGGTGCAGTAGCCCGGATGGTCACGGTGTCACCGTCTTCGAGGAAGGAACGCGAGCTGCCGTCGTCCAGGCTCACCGGTTCGGAACCGTTCCAGCTCAGTTCGAGGAACGAACCGCGTTGATCACGCTCGTACCCGCTGACTGTTCCCGACGCGTACAAGTCGCCGGTGCGGATAGCCGCGCCGTTGGTGGTGAGATGGGCGAGCTGCTGCGCCGGCGTCCAGTACATCTCCCTGAACGGGGGGCGGGACACCACAGTGCCGTTCCATTCGATCTCGAGGCGCAGGTCGAGGCCCCACGCCTGGGCGTCGGCCAAGTGGGTGGCCGGCTGCGGGTCGCGAGCGGGCGGGTCGACGCGCGCGTGTTGCAGGGCAGCCAGGGGCACTACCCAGGGTGCGATCGACGTCGCGAAAGACTTGCCCAGGAAAGGTCCGAGCGGCACGTACTCGAACGCCTGGATATCCCTTGCCGACCAGTCGTTGACCAGCATCACGCCGAAGACGTGGTCTTCGAATTCGTCGATCGGAACCGGTTGGCCCAGTGCGGACGGGGTGCCGACGACGAACCCTACTTCAGCCTCGATGTCCAGACGCAACGACGGGCCGTACCCGATGTCTTCGCCCACCCGCCGCAGGCCCGACGGGCGGATGATGCCGGTACCGGACGGGACGACGGTGCCAGAGCGTCCGTGGTAGCCGATGGGGAGGTGCTTCCAGGCGGCCGGCAACGACGGTGAGTCCGGTCTGAAGATCTTGCCGACGTTCTCCGCGTGGGCTTGCGACGAGTAGAAGTCGACGTAGTCGGCGACCTCGAAAGGCATGTGCAGACGTGCCTCATCCGCACGTATCAGATGGGGCTCGACGATCTCGCGGCCCGACTCGCCGTTGACGAGTTCGACAAGCCAGCCACGCACGGCGTCCCATGCTCCCCGCCCGAGCGCCATGAACGGGTTCAGGCTGCCCCGGTTGAAGACGTGGCCGCCTTCCAGGCCTTCCACGGCGGCGAGCGGAGCCAGATCGATGATGTAGTGGCCGATCGCCACCCCCACCCGGGGATCTTCGCCCTCTGTGGAGAAGACGCCGTACGGAAGCGTGTGGACGCCGAACGGCGCATCGTCGGGAAGATCCAGCCAGCTGTGTCGCACGTCGGTCATGGGCAGACGTTATCTGACCGGCCTCCGCGCCAGCGCGGGCCGGTGGCCCATATATACCGCTCGTGTAGCGACGGCGGACATGATTGCGGTTTTGATCCGGAAGGACAGCTCGCCGGCATCGGATGATCTTGACATGCCATGGACCGCTGTCTTCAAAGAAGTCGATGATCACGATAGGAATTCGCGTGCGTAATGTCATAGCTTTGGCTACGGCTGCACTCCTCCTGATTCTGACCGCTTGCGGCAGTGACGATGCGTTGGCGATCGACATCGAGGATTGCGAAGGGCCACCTCAGGTGACGGTCAACGACTCTGGTGCGGAGCCACGCGAGTTGATGGAGCTGTCGCCTACCGCGGGACACAGCGCGGGCCTCGACGTGGCAATCACCACAGGTGTTTCGGCGCGCCGTGATGGTGAGGACGTGCCTCTCGAGGCCCCGCCGACGATGCGCTTCGGCATTGAGCTCGTGATCGAGAACGTCACCGACGACGAGATCGAGATGTCGTTCGTGTATGACGACGCCGAGCTTGGGGGCGACTTGCCGATGGACGACATGCTGGAGTCGATCACTGGAACGTCCGGCTTTATCACCACGACCCGTAGCGGCGCGTTCGTCGACGGTGGATTCATGACCGAGGAGATGGATCCGTTGCTGGTGAGCATGGTGGAGCAGCTTGATCAGCAGATGGTGGATATGACTGTGCCGTTTCCCGAGGAACCGGTGGGTGTCGGCGCGGAATGGCAGGTGGTCAGCTCGGTCGACGGCGGCGGCGTCACCTTCTGCAACAAGGCCTCGTACGTTCTCACTGACTTCGACGGTGACGCGTACCAGCTGGACACCGAAATCACCCAGCAGGCGATCCCGACCACCCAAGGCAGCGACACAGGCATCGATGTGGTCGGCGGATCCGGCTCCTTCACCGGACAAAGCGCCGGAACCCTGAGCCTTCCGATCGCCGTCTCGGGAACCAGCAACGGCACTACCTCGGTTGAGATGAAGCTCGGGTACGACGAGACCGAGACAACCCACGAATACGAGACCGCGGTTGAAATGGAGATCGCCCCCCGGAGCTGATGTCGGCGCGATGCTCAGCACCCCTGGCGGGCACGCTGGGCACTGGCGATGTGTTCGCCCCAGCCGGGTGAGGACGGGTAGCGTCAGGGCCGGCCGCGGCGGAATGCCTCTGGAGCCGAAGGAACCAGCGATCGCATGAGCTCGTCAGCTTCTTCGAAGCTCAACCTTCGGGTGTCGCACAGCAGATCCAGGGAGTGCCTCCAGACGTCCCGTGCCGCCCAGGGGCGGTGGAGATCATGAAGGAGCTCTCCGCGCAGCCAGAGCGCCATGGACTCGTCGAAGCTGATACCACCGGCGTGGAAGATGCCGATCGCCGCGTCGACGTGTTCGAGGGCACGTTCCTGGGCGTTGCTGTCGCGTAACGCCTCGGCCAGCCTGAATCGCACGATCCCTTCGACGCTGCTGGCGTGCCCGACGCGAAGTGCCTGTTCGTGAATGTCGATGGCTTCGTCGAGTTTGCCGGCGCGGTGATACGTGGTGCCGAGGTTCGTCAGCGTGAGCACCTCACCCGTGACATCGCCCAGATCACGGTGGATCGCCAGGGCTTGCTCGTAGTAGCTGACGGCTTCGTCGAGGCGCTTGTCGTGACCGAAGTAGTAGCCGATCGCCATCAGGGCCTCGGCTTCGCCGCGCCGTTCTCCACAGCGGCGATAGGCATCCAAAGCTTCGAAGCCGTGATGGCGGGCTTCGTCGAACCGATCCAGCATGAAGAGACAGTCGCTGAGATCGTGGTGGATCTGCGCGCTCCACAGGGAGTTCCCGACGGCCTGGGCCGCGGTAAGTGCGAGCTGATTGATCGAAATCAGGCCGAACTGATTGCCCTGGCCGCGGAAGGGGTGATACAGGGCAGCCGCCAGTCCGGCGAGGATGGCTGGTCCGTCGCCGGAGAGCAGAGCCGCGTGCTCGGCCGCGGCCGCGATATTGTCCTGTTCAGATTGCACCCAACGGGCAGCGGCGCTGCCGTTCTCCAGCTCAACACCGCTGCTTCGCAGATCAGCTGTCGAGGGACCGGTGGCGGCCCGTCGCTCATGCGACGGGGCACTTGCCGGGGCTGCCCGGCGGGCGGTGACAAGGTACAGGTGCAGGACACGGCGGATAGCGGCCAACCGGTCTGGCTCGCTGATGGAACGGCTGGCTTGTTCGCGAGCGTACAGGCGGATGAGGTCATGCAGCGTCAGGCGGCCGGCGCCGGTGTCGGTGAGCAGTTGAGCCTCGATCAGGCGATCCACGTCCTGCCGCACCTGGGCGGTGGGCCGGTCGACGAGGGCAGCAGCGGTGTGCACAGTGAAATCCGGTAGGTCCATCAGCCCCAGGTGGTCCAGGAGTTCAGCCGTCGATGGCGGTAGGGCCGTATACGTGACATCGCAGCTGGCGCGTACCGCCAGATCGTCGTAGGCGAGTTCGTCGAGCCTGCCCTGAGCATCGTCCAGCCGGCGCCGGAGGGACGCCAACGTCCAGTGTGGTTGTGACACGAGCCGGGATCCGGCGATCTGGACCGCCAGGGGTAGGTGTCCGCACAGCCGTGCGACTTCGTAGGCGATCTCCGGCTCCCGGTCTATCCGTTCAGCCCCGACCAGTCTGCTCAACAAGAGATAGGACTCATCCGGTGACAGCGTGCCTAGTGTGACGTGGTGGCCGGTCGTGATGTTGCTGAGCGCACGTCTACTGGTGACGATCACCGCCGACGGCGACGTCGGCCCGGGCAGCAACGGGCGGACTTGGGTGGCGTCATAAGCGTCGTCCAACATGATCAGGCAGGACCGGTCCAAGAGCGTCGAACGGAAGAGCGCGGCCGCCGCGTCGGTGCCGGTGGGAATCGCGCTTTCCTCCACGCCGAGCGCACGGAGAAACCTGTGTAGAACCGCGTGCGGCGGTAAGGGCTCAGCGCCGGGTGTCGCACCGCGGAGATGGGCATAAAGGTGACCGCCAGAGAACTGGTCCGCGACATGGTCGGCCAGTTTCCTGGCCAAAGCCGACTTCCCGATCCCGCCGGGACCGTTGATGGTCACCACGGGAGGCCCGGCAACGCCACCGTCGTCCGGCACCAGCCGTCGCGTGAGCGCCGCCAGTTGCTGGTCGCGTCCGGTGAACGACGGATGGGGCGCGGGTAGCTCGGCAGGCACGGCTCGGGTCCGGGCGGCACGTGCGTACGGTGGGTCGAGAGCAGGGTCTTCGGTCAGGATCGCTCGTTCTAGTTCACGCAGGTCGGCGCCTGGTTCCAGCCCCAGCTCGTCGATGGCTTTGGCGCGGGCGTGGCGGAACTCTTCCAACGCCTCGGCAGCGCGGCCGCACCGGTAGAGGGCGGTCATCAACTGGCCGCGGAGGCGCTCACGTAGAGGATGGGTGGCGACGAGCTTTTTCAGCTCGGGGACCAGTTTGGGGTGCGCGCCGAGTCGCAGCTCGGCTTCGATGCGGTTCTCGAGGGCATTGGCGCGGAGTTCTTCCAGCCGAGCTGCCTCGGTGCGAATCGCGATGCTCTCGTCGAGATCGAGATAGGCGCGCTCGGCTCGCCAGAGCCGCAACGCTTCACGACACAGATCCGCCGCGCGTTGGGCATCGCCCGCGTCGAGTCTCTGCCTGCCTGCGTCGGCGATGTCTTCGAACAGCTGGTCGTCGGCCTCGTCAGGTCCGACGACGAGCTGATAACTCGATCCGTACCGGACGATGCGCGACGAGCCGAGCGAGCGCCTGAGTTGATGAAGGTAGCCGTGGAGATTCGTGCGGGCAGACGACGGCGGCTCACCACTCCAGACGATGTCGAGCAGGTGCTCGGTAGAGACTCGAACATCGCGGTAGCACAGCAGCACACCGAGCACGAGCCGCTGCTTCGGCGACGAGATGGGTAGGGGGCGTCCAGAGCTATCCCGAACCTCCAGTTGGCCCAGCACGCCGAACCTCATCGACCCCCCATACGTCCTGATGCGAACCCGAATGTACCGGGTGTATTCCGGTGCCGGTGAACCAGCGTGTGAAATATACCCCCGGTATATGGGCACGGTGGACGGGAACTCGGGTCGCTGCGGGAGATGGCCGCGCCAGGCTTGCGATCTGGAAAGAGCCGGGGGTGTGACAGACGGCGTTGCGTCTGCCACACCCCCGGCTCCGGTTACGGGTGTGTTGCCCGTGGTTTACCTCGTCGGGTCAGACCGTGGCCCGGCGGGTGCGGGTGTAGAGCACGCCGCCGATTGCCAGCAGGCCCAGGCCGGCGGCGAGGCCGATCAGGTTGCCGGCACCGGTGTCAGGCAGCTCCTCGTTACCGTTCTCGTCACCGCTGTCGGTTCCGTTGTCGTCGCCGTCTTCGGTGCCGTTCTCGTCACCGCTGTCGGTTCCGTTGTCGTCACCGCTGTCGGTGCCGTCCTCGGTCCCGCCTTCGGTTCCGTTGTCGTCACCGTCTTCGGTGCCGTCCTCGGAGCCGTTCTCATCGCCCGGGTCGTCCCCGAGAACCGTGACGGTGACCGACGCGGTCTGCGGCACGGTGATCGTGTCGATGGACTGCTGGGCGGTGATGGTGGTCTCGCCAGGGGTGAGGTCGTCCTCGAGCGTGGTGCTCCAGGCACCCTCGGCGTCGGCCTCGGCAGCGGCGACCGTCTCGCCGTCCACGCTCAGCGTCACGCTGGCCTCGGCCTCCGCCGTGCCGGTGACCTCGAGGCCAGCCGGCTCGGCCTCGGAGCCGTCCTCGGGCGAGGTGATGGTGATCGGGGCGACGTCGAGGGGCTCGGCATCTCCGGTGAGCTGGTAGAAGCCCAGGCTGGAGTAGTCGGTGTAGCCCGCGCCGTTCTCCGGGGTGTTGTCGGCCGGGTCACCCTGGCCACGCCCCTCGACCTGGAGGTAGTAGACGCCCAGCTCGAGGTCTTCGGTGATGGAAGCTCCGAGACCATCGGCTACGCGGTTCTGCGCCGAGCCGCCGACGGTGGTCTCCTGCTCGTTCTCGGCGATGACATTGCCGTCCGCGTCGAGCAGCGACAGCTTGATGTCGAGGTTCGAGGCGGCGCCCATGGGAGCTGCCTCCGCGGTGACCGAGCCACCGGCGGTGACCAGCGAGAACACGTCCACGTCGGATGCGGTGACTACGGTGCCCTCGGCCTCGAACGAGCCGTCGGCATTGTCCAGAGCGGTGGCATCGGCCGTCGTGTCACCATGCGGGTCCGACACGTAGTCGATGGCGCCGCCATAGGTGAACTCGGCGTCCAGGAGCTGGTCGGTGCAGGCGGCGGCAGCCTCGTCGTAGACGACGAACAGGTCGCCCGGCTGCGGGTTGTTCGGGTCGCCGTCCGTGCAGTACATGCCCGTGTAGAACTGGCCATCGAGGAAGAGCGCGACGGAGTCGAGCTTGTTGCTCTCATCAACGATCACCGCGAGGTCGTCCTGCTCCGGATTGCTGGCGCCGGGGTAAGCGCCGTCGGACCAGGTGCCCAGCGGCACCTGGTACGGGGCGCCCATGATCGGGCCCCACAGTCCGCTGGCGGGTGCGTAATACTCCAGGTCAGGCGTGCCATGGTGGTGCAGGCCGAGGTTGTGGCCGACCTCGTGGCTGCTGACGTCCGCGATGAACTTCGGGTTGTCCTGCATGTTCCCGGCGAGGGTAATGGCCGGGGAGAGGAACTCGTTCCCGAAGCCGCCGACGAAGGCCCAGCCGCCGCCGCCCTGGAGGCCTTCCGGCATGACGCTGCTGTCAGGGACCATCAGCAGGTGCGAACCGTAGTTCGTGTCGTCCGGCGAGGACTTGTACAGCGCATCGGCGCCAGGGTCGGTGATGGTGACGTTGACGTTGAACGGCGCGTAGTCCTGCGCCACGCCTTCCCACACCGCGTACTTGAAGTCGTCGTCGACGTTGTACGCCGGCACGTCGATCGAGTCCGCCTCATAGTAACGGTTCCATTCGGTGTTCTGAATGGTGTGGCCGTCGAAGTCGAGGAAGATCGTGATCGGTGCGTCAGGCCGTGAGCCGCCCACCGGGTCGCCCGGCACGTCGACCGCGGCGCCGAAGTCGAAGTGAACGTGACCATCGACCTGGAAGTCGTCCACGAAAGCGACGAAGCCACCTGGGCTCACGACGGCGGAGCCCGACTCGAGCAGAGACGACAGCTTGTCAGCGGTCATTCCGGCGCGAGCCGCGACTGTTTGCAGGCTGGCACTGTCCAGCTGCGACAGCGCCTCGGGGCCTGTGGAGTTGGGTTCGACGAAAGAATTGGCAGTAGTCAGTCCATCGGTCCCAGCCTCGGCTGGTTTGGTCTCGAGGCCGACCGCCGGCAGCGCCGCGGTACCGAGTGCCAAAGCACCGGCGCCGGTTGCTGCCACCGCGGCTGTCAGCCATCTGCGGTGAGTAACTCGCACTGTGATTTCTCCTGGTGTTTGTTCGATGTTTCCCGAACCGCCGCTTGGTTGCGTCAGCCCGGCCAGGAGAGCTTGCAGATTGTTGTGACCTTCAAGCCCCCCAGGGCCGATGGACACACGAGAACTCCAGACCTGCCTGGCAGGACTGGATCATGGTTCACCGACCGCGCCAAAGGATGCCAAAGACCGGTATATTTCCGGTATATGCGTGGCTTTGTCCCGTGTTGCAACTATCGGCGCAGGTCAGGACGTTGTAATTGGCGTTTCGCTGGTGGCCGATTCCGCTGGCGCTTTCCCGCAGACCCTGAGAACGCCGACGGGGCATGGCAGGCGAGATGCCACCTGCCATGCCCCTGCTTGATCACAGATTGCGACCTGTGATTTCTTCCCCCGTCGATGCGTTTGTCGGCGCGGCGTAAGAGCAAGCCAAGGATGCCACGAGGCGATATATTTCGGGTATATCGTGACGAGCGCTTCAACGGCCTGTTCGCCGAGCCAGCCGAGAGTGCTGTACCCGGCCAGTGCGGTGTGCGGGGGTTGGTCAAAGCGAAGAACCAGTTTCAAGACGCAGGCTCTTCGGGGCCCGGGGGGAGGGCAACCGCAGTACCTCCGAAGCGTCCTCGCGTGAAATCGTGCCGATGCTGCACAGGATGTCGAGCGAGCGTCGCCAATGGTCACGCGCTTCCCCGTCGCGGCCCATAGCCCGCAAGACGTCACCACACAGCCAGTGTGTGAGTGCCTGGTCGATGCTGTAGCTGCCTGACTGGAAGATGGCAAGCGCTTGCTCTAGCCGGTTGAGCGCGTGTTCGAAGCATCCGGTATCACGGTGGGCTCGTCCGAGTCGTGAGAGCGTGATGCCGCGGAGCCGGAGATTGTTGTGGGTGTTCAGTGCCTGTTCGTGTGCGGCGATGGCGTCATCGAGGCGGCCCGCGAGGTGGTAGACGATACCCAGGTCGGTGAGCACCAGGGCTTCGCCTTCGGTGTTGCCGATATCGCGGTGGATCGCCAGTGCCTGGTTGTGGTGCTCGATGGCCGAGTCGAGCTGGTTCGCCTGGCGGAAGAGGAAGCCGAGCAGACCGAGCACGTCTGCCTCACCGCTACGATCATCGACTGCCCGGTAGATGCGCAGGGCTTCTTGGCAGTGATAGCGCCCCTCGGTTAACTGATGGAGCTGGGCCAGTCCTTCCCCTAGATCGCAGTGGATCTGGGCCCGCCACGCGTCGTCGATGTCATCGGCCGCCTCGAGGGCCAGTTGGTCGATGGTGATGCTCTCGTTCCAGCGGTCCTGGTCCCGTAGCGGATGGTGGAGTGCGACCGCCAGCCCGGCCAGCACAGAGGGCCCCTCGTCGGGAAGTCCCACGGCGTGCTGGGCGGCCGCAGCCAGGTTGTCGACCTCGTCACGTATCCATGCTGTCGCCGAGGCGCCACCGGTGATGGGCATACCCCGGCTCAGTAGCTCAACTGGTTGCGGCCCGACCGACGCGCGCCGAGCGGACCACGAGAAGCCGGCCTGCGCGGCATTGCGGGCGGTAGCGAGGTAATGATGTGTCACCCGGCGGATCGCCGTCGTCCGTTCCGCTTCGCTGAACGTGCTGGCGGCCTGCTCCCTGGCATACAGGCGGATGAGGTCGTGCAGTGTGAACCGCTCGTTCGAGGTGGCGCTGACCAGCTGCATCTCAACAAGCAGGTCGAGGTCGCGCAGCACTTCGTCAGTGGAGCGCCCGGCGACTTCTGCCGCCGTGCTGGCCGTGAGGTCGTGGAAGTCGACGAGGCCGAGGTAGGCGAAGAGGGTCACCGCGCTATCGGGTAGCGCGTCGAACGCGACGTCGTAACTGGCACGTACCGCGAGGTCGTCGTGCTCCAGTTCGTCGAGGCGTCCCTGGGAGTTGCCGAGGCGGACTTGCAGAGCCGACAAGGTCCAGTCGGGCCGTGCCGCCACCCGTGCGCCAGCGATGCGCACGGCGAGGGGCAGGTGCCCGCAGAGCCGGACGATCTCGGCGGCAGCCTCGGGTTCGGCCGCGACCCGCTCCGGTCCGGCGACGCGAGACAGCAGGTCGAGCGCGTCGTCGTGAGTCAGCGTCCGGAGCGAGACATGCTGTGCGCCGCCGATGGTCGCCAGTACCCGTCGGCTGGTCACGAGTACGGCGCAGCCGGAACGCGGCCCAGGCATCAGGGGACGCACCTGCGCGGCGTTGTGGGCGTCGTCGAGCACGATCAACACCCGACGGCCGGCGATAGTGGAGCGGAAGAGGGTAGCGGCTCCCTCTGTATCGGCCGGAATCTTGTTCTCCTCGACGCCCAGCGAGCGGAGGAACCGGCCGAGCGCGGCGTACGGGTCGAGCGGTTCGAGCCCTGGTGTTGCACCGCACAGGTTGACATAGAGCTGGCCGTCGGGAAACTGCTCCGCTACCGCATGGGTGGCCCGTAGCGCCAGCGCGGACTTCCCGATACCGCCTGGGCCGTTGATCGCAATGGCCCTCGGTGCCGCGGCGTCCTGAGCCGTAGCCCGGAGCCAGGCGGTGATCCTATCCAGCTCCTGGTGACGCCCGGTGAATGATGGGTCGGTGGACGGCAGCTCGGCGGGTGGTGCGGCGGGCTCAACCGGCGGCGGTTCGGCCGGTTCGGCGTGCGCGGGCCGGTCGAGTGCTGAATCGCCCTCGATGATGGCCTGTTCGAGGTCTCGGAGCTCCGTGCCCGGTTCGAGCCCGAGTTCGTCGATCATGGTGGTTCGCGCCTGGTGATAGACGGCAAGCGCGTCGGCCGTACGGCCGGAACGGTGCAGCGCCAGCATGAGCTGTGCGTACAGGCGCTGACGTAATGGATACGACGTGACCAGTGTGGTCAGCTCCGGGATGAGCCGGGCGTGCTGACCGAGGTTGAGGTCGGCGTCGATGCGGAGTTCGAGGACGGATTGACGAAGTTCGGCCAGGCGGGCCGCGTCGACGCGGATCGTGCCGATCTGGTCGACGTCGCCATACGCGGTCGGTCCGCGCCACATTTCGAGCGCGCGGCCGAGAACCTCCGACGCGCCCGAATAGTTGCCGTTGTCGAGGGCGTCGCGTCCCTGGTCGACGAGTTGCTCGAACTGGGCGTCGTCCGTTTCGTCGGATTTGACGATCAGCTCGTACCCGGATCGGTCGTGCACGATCCGCGATTCCCCGATCAGCCGGCGCAGTCGATGGACATAGGCCTGAACGTTCTTCCGGGCCGACGAGGGCGGCCGCCCGTCCCACAGCGTGTCCAGAAGCTGGTCGGTAGAGACTCGGGTGTTCCGGGAGGCAAGCAGGGCGGCAAGCAGCAAGCGTTGTTTGACCGACGTGATGCGTACTGATTGCCCGGCGTCATCGTGGACCGTCAGCGGTCCCAGTACGCCGAACTTCATCGAGCCCCCTTCGGTGGTGCACGTGCAAACGCACACGACAGCGTACTGGGCCGATTCAGGTGGTATTGACCACCAGCAAAGTCCGGGACGAATTACCGCAGATCATGAGGGAGAATCCGAACGCTGGGCAGCCGCGCGGACAGGGGGCATGGCAACACCCTGTCCGCGCGCCCGTGCCGGAGAATCACCAAGACGCTTCTCGCGATGCATAGATGTACCGCTGGTTCGGATACTCGCTCTGAGACCAGATCTGGCCGTACTGGGGCCAATAGGTCACGTCCTCCGGGCCGACGGGCACTGCGCTGGTGTGCTGGGTGGCGAAGTTGCCGGGGCGCCAGATGAACACGTCGCCCCTCGTAGAGGAGCCGTTGCTGCGGTGGATATGGAACTTGCCGTTCACGGATGTGGCGCCCTGCATGGCGCGGATGCCCACCGTGTAGGCCCAGTCGGCCCGGGCGTATCCGTCGGAGTCTTCGGCGATGTGGTAAGTGCTCTGGTCGAGATTGAAGCGGGCCATCCGGGTGTCAGTGCCAGGGTTGCCGTACTCGCTGACCAGCAGGCTGTGCGGGCTCGTGGTGCGGTCCAGTGACGTCTGTGAGTACCGGAACCGTGGTTCCCCTCCCGTGGTGCTTGGATGATAGTGAGCTTCTTGGGGTAGCACGTAGAGGTAGTTGTGGGCAAGGTAGCTGCCGTCCGGCTGGCGGCCGATCCTGGTGTTGTCTCCGGTGGAGACCCGCATGAGGTCGTTCATGTTGAATACCCGGAGCCCGTTGAACGTGTTGTTCACGTAGAGCTGGTCGCCGTACCAGACGATGCCGCCGGCATGAGCGTTCACCGACCGGAATGACGCCTCCCCGTTGTCCCACCGCGGCTCGACCAGAAGGACGTGACGGTATTGCGGCGTGGTGCGATTGGACATGTCGAAGAAGCTGATCCGTACCCCCATGTCGCGACCGCTGTCCTTGTCGTATGCGGCGCTCAGGAGTGCTTCACGGCCCTGCCACTGCCCGTTGGCCGTGGCGTCGCCCGTCGTCGTGATGCCCTGCGGCATCCAGTAGCTCACCGCAGAGTCGCCGGAATTCCAGCAGAACGACGCGGAGTGGAACTTGACATTCGGTGAGCAGGTGCGCGCCGAACGGTTGGCCGAGTCGAGCACGTCGGCGACCGTGTCCGTGCCGAGCTCCGAGCGCAGCGCGTTCATCAGCGCGGGGTCGGTGTCGGTGCGTTCCAGGCGGATGTTGGACGGGTTCGGCTGGGCGTGTGCTTCTTCGGCCGGAACCGTTACCAAGGCGGTGACTAAGGCCGCGCCGGCGGCGCCGGTCACGAGTGCGGTGATCGGGCCGCGACGATTTGGCCGTCGACCCCGTTGAGTTGTTGCTGGCGCAGGTCTTGTTCGGATGAGCTTCATGGGGGGCTCCGTTCGCTCGTATGTCGCGAGGGTGCCGCAGAACTTTCGGCATGTAAAGGTCTAGACCTCAAACTCTTGGGTGCGTGAATGAATTCGCCGTGAATCCTCACGATCACCGGGAAGGGGACGTCGGCGTTCCTGCGGCCAGCCGAGGTCAGACGACGTCGCGGCGGGTGGTGACCAATGTCGCGACTATGCCGAATACCACGATGTAACCGGCGAGCAGCAGTGCTGCCGGCCCCGCATCCAGGATCGTCAGCACCCCAGGGGCCCCGCCGTCGTCGGCCCCGTCACCGAGATCGGGTATGCGCATGGCGCCGGCGATGGAACCGGCTGCGGTGCCGGGCAGGACGTTCGTCAAGGGTTCGAGCACCGTGAGGGCGTTCGCGACGCCACGCAGCAGGTTCTCCACCGCGAGGGCCCAGACGAGGCTGAGTCCAACGGCCAGTGCCGGGCTCCGGGTCAGGGTCCCGACGACGACGCCGAGGGTGGTCCACATCGAGTAGATCAGCATGGCGCCGCCGACGCCTTGTGCGGTCTCGGACAATGGTGGCCAGACGAGGGACTCGGCTTCCACGGCCGAAATCAGCACACTGATTCCGAGGTTGGTCGAGAATGTGACGACGACAACCGCGGCCACCACTGATGCCAGCGCGATGAGCGTGCCACCGAACGTTGCCGTTCGTGAGGGGCCCTGGGTGAAGACCGTCTTCCACGTCCCCCACCCGTACCCGCTGCCTACCGTGAGAGCACCGAAGATGAGCAAGATCGCGCCCCCGAACATGGGCATGCCTTGAAGCGTGGTTTCGACGAGTGATACTGGTAGGAGATCGTGAAGCAACTCGGCGGGTGGTACGTCCTCGTTGATCGTCGAGCTGCTGCCTGTGAGGTAGCTGATGTAGCTGAAGACGTAGCCGAACAGGATGTTGAGAAGCAGGCCGGTACCGAGCATGATCCACATGGCTGGCCATTTGCGCAGCCGCAGCAGTTCGGCCCTGGTGCTCGCCAGCAACGAAGCGACATGGCTGCCCGCCATGCCGGCGGAGCTGTGATGTGCTCCGCGGGCGTGAACAGGGGGCTGCTGGATCGACGATTGTCCACGAGTCGTTTGGGTGTCACTCATCGCTCATGACTCCTTGCTGTTGAGGCGGTCGAGTTCGCCGCATCGCCGGTCGCGGTGATCTCGAAGAAGACCTCTTCGAGGGAGCGCTCCGAAGTGCGGACCTCGTGGACATCGGCACCAGCGTCCACCAGTGCCCGGGTGATCCCGGGGGTCGCGCCGGCACCCACGTCGAGTCGCAGGGCGTCGCCGTCGAGCAGGTGCACGGCGTCGTCACCGGCGATCCGCATGGCAACCGCCAGGGCGACGTCGACCGGCTCGGCGCGAATGTAGAGCGAGCTCATGCCCCGGATCTCGGCGACGGTGCTCTCCGTGATCAGCCGTCCGTCGGAGATGACCCCCACCCGGTCACAGATGTCCTGGACCTCGCCGAGGAGGTGGCTGGACAGCAGCACCGTTTGGCCGTGCCCGGCCAGCTCGACGAGCAGCTCGCGCATGTCCGCCATGCCGGCCGGATCCAGCCCGTTGGTCGGCTCGTCGAGCACCAGGAGGTCCGGGTTGCCGAGCAGTGCCGCCGCGACCCCCAGCCGCTGCTTCATCCCCAGCGAGTAGGTGCGGAAAGGATCGCCGCCACGACCGGTCAGGTCCACACGGTCGAGTGCGGCGTCGGCGGCGGAGTCGCTCAGGGCGAGATAGCGCGTCATCACCCGCAGGTTGTCTCTCCCGGAGAGATACGGAAAGAACCCGGGGTCTTCGATAAGAGCTCCGGCTCGCCGCTTGGCCGCCGGTTCTCCAGGTGTGTGGCGCAGGATTGTGGCGGTTCCGCTGGTCGGTCTGATCAGCCCGAGGAGCATGCGCAGTGTGGTCGTCTTGCCGGCACCATTGGGACCCAGGAAGCCGTAGACCTCGCCGCGGCGGACGGTGAGACTGACCTCGTCCACGGCCGTGTGCTCGCCGTAGCGTTTGGTGAGATTCTCGGTGGTGACGATTGTTTCGTTCATGTCCAGAGAATCGCCGCCGCCCGCGTCGTCGCGCGTCAGCAGCGTGACGGTACCGGCCATACGCGGATCAACGTACGTCGATTACGCATCCAACCTGACGCGGCACGGCCGGCGCCGGCATTAGGGTCGGATCCGGGTGTCTTCCGTGCGCTGCTAGGAGGTGATCTGGTGCGGTTCCCCGACGTGTCTCGTGTGTGGCGTGAGCTGTGGCCGGTGCTCCTCATTCTGATTCCGGGGCTCGGTGGGACGCGAGGTGCCAGCGGGGATCAGCTGGATTGGAGCCGGGAGCCGGACCTGCTCGCTTACGCACTCGTGGTCTTCGCTGCGGTGTCGGCAGTCATGTTGCGCCGGCGGCCAGGCGTGACGCTGGCGTGCTCCGGCGGCGCGGTCGTGACATATCTTCTGGGCGGCTATGCCTTTGGGCCGATGCTCATCGCCGTCCCGGTCGCGGCAGTGGGAACGGCGCTCGCATGGCCGCTTCGAAAGGCGCTGCTCTGGAACGGGCTGCTCGGCCTCTCGGTGCACGTTGCCGGCGGCGTCCGCTTCGGCACTGAACTGGCCGCAGACCAGGGTCTTCCCTTTCTGGGCTGGGTGGGCGCGTCGTTCACGGCCGTCGCTGTTCCGACGGCCATCGGTGCCGCAGTCCGGATCCGGCGTGAGTCCGAGGCGGGCGTGCGGGAGGCTCAGGCTCGGCGGGCGGTGTCGGAGGAGCGGTTGCGGATGGCTCGGGAGTTGCACGACTCCGTCGGTCACGGTCTCGCGGTGATTGCTATGCAGGCCGGTGTAGCCCTGCATGTCCTCGAGCGCAACCCGGACAAGGCGCGGGAGACCCTCGAAGCCATCCGGGAAGCCAGCAAGGAGTCACTGGACCGTTTGCGGGCCGAGCTGCAGTTGCTGCGCGAACCGGAGCATGACGACGCGCCGCGCCGCCCGGGACTTGGCTTGGCCGACGCCGGCGCGCTGTTCGACCGTGTCCGTCGGGGTGGGGTCGAGGTGGACGCCGATGTCCAGGCTGGGCACGTGCTCCCGGAGCTGGACGTGGCCGCTTACCACATCGTGCAAGAGTCGTTGACCAACATCCTGCGGCACAGCGACGCCCGCCTCGCCCGGGTGCGGGTGGCGTGGAGCGGCGACGATCTGGAAATCGCGGTCACCGACGACGGCCGTGGGGAACGGACGGGACGGCTCACGGAGACCAGTGGTGGCATGGGGATTCCCGGAATGCGCGCCCGGGCCGAGGCGCTGGGCGGCGATCTCGAAGCGGGGCCGGCCCCTGAGGGCGGGTTCGTGGTCCGTGCGCGGCTGCCCCGTCCGGCCGGACCGCACCCGGCAGATCCGCGCGCGGCCGGGCAGAAGGCCGGCACCGGGCTGTCCGTGCCAGGATCGACACCATGATCCGCGTGGTGGTTGTCGACGACCAAGCACTGGTCCGAATGGGACTGCGCACGCTCCTGGACAGCGAGCCGGATACCCAGCTGGTCGGGGAGGCCGACGACGGCCGCGCCGGAGTGGACACGGTGCGCACGCTTGTTCCCGACGTCGTCCTGATGGATATCCGGATGCCAGAACTGGACGGTCTCGCCGCATTGCGGGAGATCACGGCCGATCCGGCCTTGAGCGACGTCCGAGTCGTGATGCTCACCACGTTCGAGCTCGACGAGTACGTTTTCGAAGCGCTCCGGGGCGGCGCCAGTGGGTTCGTGCTCAAGGACGCCGCGCCTGACGAACTCCTGCATGCCGTCCGCGTTGTCGCCGACGGCGCGTCCCTGCTGTCGCCCTCGGTGACTCGCCGGGTGATCGAGCAATTCAGCGCCCGCGGAGCGTCGTCGCGCACACCGCACCCACAGCTCGAACGGCTCACCGAACGCGAGCGCGAGATCATGGCGTGGGTGGCAACCGGCCGATCGAATGACGAGATCGCTGCCGAACTGGTGGTGAGCCCGGCCACCGTGCGCACGCATGTGGGGCGCGCCATGGTGAAGTTGCACGCGCGCGATCGCGCCCAGCTGGTGGTATTCGCGGTCCAATCCGGCCTCATACTGCCGGAGTCGAGTTGAAGGCCGGTTCCTGAGACAATTGTCCGGTGCCGTTTGATGTACCGCAGCCCCGTGTTGTCGCCACTGATCTCGATGGAACGTTGTTGCGCAGCGACGGAACCGTGTCCTCGCGCACCCGGGAGGCGTTGCGCCTAGCCGAAGACGCCGGAGCCACGGTGGTCTTCGTCACCGGCCGCCCGCCTCGATGGCTGGACATCCTCGCCGACGCTGTCGCCGGACACGGCGTGACCATCTGCGCCAACGGCGCACTTGTCTACGACGTTCACCGGCGGGTGCTGATCGAGCAGCACAGCCTGGACGGGCAGGTCGCCATGGAGGTCGCGCTGGCGTTACGTGCCGCCCTGCCGGGGGTGACGTTCGCGATTGAGCGCGAGCTGGTGTACGGCAAAGAGTCGGCCTTCCAGAACCGCTGGCCGCTGCCGGACGGCGCGATCGAGGCAGAACTCGATGTGTTGCTCGCCGAGCCGGTCGCGAAGATGATCGCCCGGCACGCGAGTATCCCGGCCCCGGAGTTCGTGAGCAAGGGCGTCGCGGTGGTCGGTGACCTCGCCTCGACCACCTATTCGGAGTCCGCGCCCATGCTTGAGATCAGTGCGCTCGGCATCTCCAAGGCGTCCACGCTGGCCGCCTTCTGCGCCGAGCGCGGCATCGCCTCGGACGAGGTTGTCGCCTTCGGCGACATGCCCAACGACTCATTGATGCTGGAGTGGGCCGGGACGTCGTTCGCGATGGAGAACGCACACCCGGACGCGGTGGCAGCAGCCGGCCACCGGTGTGGTCGCAACGACGACGACGGCGTCGCCCAGGTGCTCGAACGCTTCTTCGCCTGACCGCCCGCCTCGCCAAGCATGATCATTTAGGGCTCTGGTGGCATGCGCGTGGGGTGAGTTCGTGTATGGGTTGCTGGAGTGGTTCGTCCGGGGCTGGCGGGTGGGCTACAGGGTTGGCTGTTTCTGGCACGACGATCTTCACGACCGGACATTCCGGGGTTGGGCGCCCGTCGTGGTTCACACGACGATCTTCACGACCACTGCGCCACGCTTGGCGGCAGGGCTGTGGTGGTTGGTGTCACCGGTTGTGAAGATCGTCGTGCGGCGCGGAGCGGGCGCATCGGTGTTCGCGGCCGGGTCGTGATGATAGTCGTGTGAACATGGGCGGCCAGCCGGGCCAGTATGGGGGTCGTGAAGATCGTCGTGCCAAGAAACGCCGCTGGAGGCCGTCGGGAGTCACACGAGTGGGCACACACCGGTCGTGAAGATCGTCGTGTGAACCACGACGGGCCGCCGGCAGCTTCGGGCACTCGAGCTAGTTCGGCACTCACACCACCCCGCCCCGAGGGGCCGGGACGCAGGCACGCCACAGCACACCACCGGCTCACGGAGACCCAACGCGGCAAAGCGCGACCACCCACGGATGAGTCGAACGCCTCATTTAGGTGAGGTGGGTCGTCCTGCTCCGCCCAGTGCCGGGGACCGGGTCTGGTGATCAGGCGGCGCGGACGACCGGTTCTCCCCGGAGTCGCACCCCGGCCGCGCGCATGTCGTGGAGCGCCCGATTGGTGGTGTCAGGGGCGACGCCGGCCGTCAGGTCGAGTGTGACCTGTGTGTTGAAGCCGTGGTGGGCAGCATCGAGCGCGGTGGCCCGTACACAGTGGTCAGTCGCGATACCAACGATCTCTACATGTGTGACGTCGTGGGTTCGTAGCCAGTCGGCCATGCCCAGCCCGTTCTGCGCGGTGCCCTCGAACCCCGAATAGCCGCTGGAGTACTCGCCCTTGTTGAAGATGGCGTCGAATGGTTGGGGATCGAGGTTGGGGTGGAAGGCAGCGCCGTCGGTGTTGGCCACGCAATGTGGTGGCCAGCTCGTCACGTAGTCCGGGTTGTCGGAGAAATGTTCCCCGGGGTCGATGTGATGGTCGCGGGTCGCCACCACGTAGTCATACACCCGATCGGGTGGATCGGCGTCTTGCCATTGTTTGAGCACTTCAGCGATCGAGTAGGCGGTGGCGGCACCGCCTCCGACGGCGAGCGCGCCGCCTTCGCAGAAATCGTTCTGTACGTCGACAACAATGAGTGCGCGCTTCATGGTTGCTCCTCGTAGCGCGTAGGAATGGCTGGTAGACCGCGCGACATCTGCAACGCAGTGCGCGGAAGCTCGGCGCGGCGCTGCTCATGGTGCCGGCGGACGTCGTCGAGCGACTTGTGGCCCACTACCTCACCCTCGCGGATCAGCGGGATCAGCAGCTGACGGAAGTGATCTCCCGACACCGGCCCACTCACCGAGATGGTCTCAGCGTCGGCGAGTCCGTGGCGGTCGTAACGGCGAGCGGCATGCTTTCGTCCACCCACGCCCGGCTTGTCTTTGCTCTTCTTCTCGACAGCGACGAGCTCGCCGTCTTGCCCTTCGCGGGCGACGAGTTTGTAGACGAGGCCGGCAGTGGGTGATCCGGAGCCGGTGACAAGCGAGGTGCCCACGCCGTAGCCGTCGACGGGGGCTGCGGCTAACGCGGCGATCGCGAACTCGTCGAGATCGCTGGTAACGACGATCTTGGTGTCGGTAGCGCCGAGCTCATCGAGTTGAGCGCGCACGTCATACGCCTGGGCAAGCAAGTCGCCGGAGTCGAGCCGGACCGCGCCCAGGTCCGTTCCGGCGATCTCTACGCCGAGTGCGACCGCCTCGGCGACGTCGTAAGTGTCGACCAGCAGCGTGGTGCCTTTGCCTAGCGAGTGCACCTGAGCGGTGAAAGCGTCGCGTTCGGTGTCGTGCAGCAAGGTGAAGGCGTGTGCACTTGTGCCCCGGGTCGGTACGCCGTAGTACTGACCAGCTAGCAGATTACTGGTGGAACCGAAGCCGGCAATGTATGCGGCTCGCGCGGCGGCGACGGCGGCGTACTCGTGGGTGCGGCGGGACCCCATCTCGATACAGGGCCGCCCAGCTGCCGCGACCGTCATCCGGGAGGCGGCCGCGGCCACGGCGGAGTCGAAGTTCAGGATGGACAGGGTGAGGGTCTCCAGCAGCACAGCTTCGGCGAAAGTGCTTTCGACGAGGAGAATGGGGGAGTGGGGGAAGTACGGTTCGCCCTCGGCGTAACCCCACACGTCGCCGGAGAAGCGGTAGTCGGCGAGCCAGTTCAGGGTGGGTTCATCGACCACACCGGCAGAGGCCAGGTGAGTCAGAGCCGCGTCGTCGAAACGGAAGGCCTCGATGGCCTCCAGCAAACGCCCGGTACCTGCGGTGACGCCGTACCTCCGACCATCTGGCAACTGCCGGGCGAAGACCTCGAAAACCGCACGTCGCTGGCCCGCGCTGTCGGCGAGCGCCGCCTGCAGCATGGTCAGCTCGTAGTGATCGGTCAGCAGAGCCGTCGTTGCCTGCATGAATGCCAGACTAGTCATCACCGAGGCGCGGTGACGAACAAATGCGGGATCGGGCGCGCCGCCAACATTGAACCTGAGGGCCGAGATAACGGACGGAAGCCGCTGGAGGGTACGGAAGCCGCTGGAGGGTGTTGGATGGAGGTTTGATCTTGCTGTGTTGGCTCATGGTTGGTGGCCGTGGAAGCCCAAGGATGAGACCATAGGAGATTGTGATGACTGCGCCCGTTGAGATCGAGCGTCCGGAGGCTGATCAGGCTCCGGTGCCTGACACGCCCTGGGTGACGGTCGTGTGGAATGATCCGGTCAACCTGATGTCATATGTGACGTACGTGTTCCAGGCATATTTCGCTTACTCCAAGGTCAAGGCGGAGCGGCTCATGCTCGACGTGCACGAGAAGGGCAAGGCCATCGTGTCGCAGGGCAGCCGAGAAGAGATGGAACGCGATGTCGAGGCCATGCACTCCTACGGGTTGTGGGCCACTCTGCAGAAGGCGGAGGACCTAGGCTGAGTACCGCGTTCCGGCGGACCCGCGGAGGCGGGGTGACCGCGTCCTTCCACCAGGCTGAAGTCGAGCTGCTTCGCTCGCTCGTTGGGCAGCTACTCGAACTTGTCCGGGATGATCCCGAGAACAAGCGGGAGAACGAAGACTGGGCCGCGGCCCTGGGATTGGCCGACGACGAGCCGGTGCGGCCCACCGACCCGGTCCTGCTTCGGCTGTTCCCGGACGGCTACCAGGACGACGGCGAAGCGGCCTCCGATTTTCGCCGATTCACCGAACGCGGACTGCGGGAAGCCAAATCAGCCACCGCCGCCACCGTGCTGGCATCGCTGGCCACTGCCGAGGGTGCCGATCCGGCGGCGCGCCGGCCGCGGGACAGAAGCAAGACCAGGGTCGAGCTCGGCCCGGACGAAACCGACGCATGGCTGCGGACGCTCACCGACCTACGGCTGGCGCTGGGGACACGCCTGGGAGTCACCGAGGGTGATGAGGCAGTGTGGGCTGCCCTGCCGGAGGATGATCCCCGCAGGCACATCCACGACGTTTACGACTGGTTGGGCTGGCTGCAGGAGACACTGGTCCGGACCTTGTCCTCGGGCCTCGGCTGACTCACCGACCGGGCTCGTGGACACACCGCCACCCGCGCCGTTCCGCAAGCCGTGTGCTGTGATGGTGACCAGCTGCGGAGGTCGTTGCGGGAGAACTACAGGGAGTGTGGATGCTCGAGTCGAACGTTCCAGCGATCGTCAAGGAAGTCTTCGGCACGCTGCCTGACGGCACCGACATTGACGCCTTCACCCTCACGAACGAATCCGGAATGCGCATCCGGATCCTGACCTACGGTGGAATTTTGCAGTCGGTTGATGTGCCCGACCGGGCTGGGCGACTGGCGAACGTCACACTCGGGTTTGACAACCTCACTGACTACCTGGAGCGCAATCCGTACTTCGGGACCATCACCGGACGTTGTGCCAACCGGCTGAGCCACGGCCGATTCACGCTCGACGGTAAGACGTACCAACTCGCGCAGAACAAGGGCACCAGTCACCTTCATGGAGGCCTGGCCGGTTTCAGTCACCGAACATGGGCAGCGGCGACGATCGACGGCGACGATCCTGGCATCCGGCTTACCTATACGAGCTTGGACGGGGAAGAAGGGTATCCGGGCGAGCTGCGGACGACGGTCACTTACACGCTGACAGCAGACAATGCGATCCGGGTGGACTATCACGCCACCACCGACGCGCCGACCCTCGTCAACCTGACGCACCACGCCTATTTCAATCTCGCAGGTGAGGGCAGCGGTAGTGTCTTGGGGCACCAGCTGCAACTGAATGCTGAGCACTACACGCCGGTGAACGCGGATGTCATTCCCACCGGGGAAATCTCCCCGGTAAGCGGCACTCCGCTCGACTTCCGCGAGCTGACAGAGATCGGCGCCCGGATCCGCGATTCCCACCCGCAGATGCTGCTCGCGCAAGGCTACGACCACAACCATGTTCTGTCCCGGACGGGCACCGACCTGGAACTGGCCGCCCGGTTGGTCGAACCGGCGAGCGGGCGGGTCATGACGATCCATACCACCGAGCCGGGTATCCAGGTGTATTCGGGCAACTTCCTCGACGGCACGCTGGTCGGCCCCAGCGGGGGGATCTATCGCTCCGGCGATGGGCTGGCTCTGGAGACGCAACACTTTCCGGATGCGCCGAACCGGCCGGAGTTTCCGTCGATCGTGCTGCGGCCGGAAGACGAGTACAGCTCTACCACCGTGATGGCGTTCTCCACGATCTGAGCGGCGATCACGGCTAGCTTTTCGGACGTTCGCCGGTTTGGGCCGTTCCGAACGGCATGTTCGCGCGCCCAGTACCCCTCGGTCTCGTCCCGCCCGGTTCCCCCGCCCCGGGACGAGACCGACAAGGATGTGTCCACCTATAGAGCCGCGCTCTGCCTCAGCGCGGTCTCGGTCCTCTCCGCATCATGCCTTCTGGGGCTGTGTGGTTACCAGTGGTTGTCGCGCATGGGGGTTCTCCTTTGTGGGGTGGGGTTGTGGGGTCGGTGGGTGGGTTACCAGTGGTTGTCGCGCATGGGGGTTCTAGTTTGTGGGGGGGGGGTGTGGG